>NZ_JAGDFV010000008.1 GCF_017497985.1 Meiothermus sp. CFH 77666 | reverse complement strand
CTTACTACCAGCTCCACCGGGCTTTTCGCAGGTAATCACGTCCTTCATCGGCTTAGGTGCCAGGGCATCCACCGTGTGCCCGTTCTATCTTGACCTTTATTCCCTCTCCAGGGTTCCCCCCAGAGATTAGGTCTATTCACACCCACCCTAAACCGCTCTATCGCTTACACAATAGATAACGTCCAGGATGGACTTCCCTCTCTTGCCTACTACCCCTTTTTCATGATCCTCGCACCCGCTTGCCTATTGGGGCGCAACGAGAAGAATATCAAAGGCGAGAAGTTGTGTCAATAGGGGGAGCATTCCTGCCATAACCCAACTATAAAAACCGCTGGGTAAGATAAATGCATATGAAGCAGAATCTGACCGTTGAGGCCGCACTCGAGCTCGTATTGCAAAAAGCCAAACCACTGCAGAGTATCGAAGAATTGCCTCTGGTGGCGGCCTACGGGGGCATTTTGGGCGCCAATTTGAGTTCCAAGGTCAACCACCCCTACGCCGACGATACGGCGGTGGACGGTTATGCCTGCCTCGAGGTCGACGCCCAGGGCGCTACTGTGGGCAACCCGGTGAGGCTCAGGGTGATTGGGCAGTCGCCTGCAGGCAAACCCTTTGCCGGAACCGTGGGTTCGGGTGAGGCTGTACAGGTTTTTACCGGCGCCCCCATCCCCAAAGGGGCCAATGCGGTGATACGGGTAGAAGACACCTTGCGAGAGGGCGATTATGTCTGGCTGATGAAGCCTGCGACCGCAGCCGACATTCGCCGCAGAGGCGACGACCTGGTGCTGGGGCAAACCTATTTGTACAGGGGCGATTTGCTGACCCCTGGACGGGTGGGGCTGGCCGCGGCTATGGGCTACGCCACCCTGCCGGTGATCCGGCGGCCCAGGGTGGGCATTCTGTCCACGGGCGACGAGGTGGTCGAGCCGGGGGAACCGCTACCCTACGGCGGGGTCTACAACTCCAACAGCTACTCGGTGGCGGGCCTGGTATTGGAGGCGGGCGGTGAGCCTGTTATCTTGCCAAAAGTGTCGGACAGTGTGGAGGGGATTCGCACCCAGCTACAGCGGGCCGGGAAACTTGACCTACTCATCACCACCGGTGGGGTTTCGATGGGGGAGTACGACATCGTGCGGCAGATGCTCGAGCTCGAGGGCGAAATCCACTTCTGGAAGGTCAGGCTACAACCGGGGGGGCCCTTGCTGTTTGCCACCTGGAACGGCCTCCCCCTGATGGGCCTGCCGGGCAACCCGGTCTCGGCGATGGTGACGTTCTTGCTCTTTGGACGGCCTTTTCTGTTCAAGCTGTTGGGGCGCACCGACCCGCCCTATCAGCAAATCAGGGCCGTGGCCGATACCGCCTTCGAGGCCAATCCCACCCGCCGGGCCTACCGACGGGCCGTGCTGCGCTGGGAAAACGACCGCTATCACGTTGCTACCACCGGTAACCAGTCCAGCGCCGTACTGAACTCGATGGCGGTGGGCAATGCGCTGGTGGTGCTGGAGGTGGGGCGGCCAGCACGGGCAGGCGAGTGGGTGGAGGTGATTCCTTTTCCGGGCGCTGGGCTGTAGAGAGGGCGCGAATAGCCTGCAAGTGAGTTGCTTGCCCGCAGTCAGTCTGGTGTCGTCCTGATTTCTGTTTGGTTGCCAGGGAGCTTTCAGGGGCGCGTAGCCGCGAGCGCCTCCAGCCGATAGATCACGAGGTTCACCGGCAGATAGGAACCCGAAACCGGGATGAACTCAATAGCAACCTGATCGCTACGGGTTTCCCGATAGAAAATCATGGGGCTATCTGGACGAAAAAGCACCCCATTGGCGGGTACCGGCTGCAAGAGCCCATTGACGCTGATGGCGCCCGCATAAGCCCCTCCCCTTGGGGAGAAGGCTCCCACCGTATTCAGCGCTCCTTCCAACACAATCCGGTAGGTGACCCCGTAGTTGCCGCGAAGTTCCACCGGCTGACCCGTGAGGGCATCTAGCCCGGTTAGCCGGGGGTCATAGACCCCATCGCCGATCACAATGCGCCCCACATTCCCTTCCAGCCGCACCCGTAGGTTACGCAACGCCGAAGCAAAGGTGCCCCGAATGTGGGTGCCGTCGGGCTCGAGGTTGGGTAGCAAGGGTATCAGCGAGGCCAGCCCCTCGTTGCTAACCTGGGGCAACAACCCCTCCTCTATCATGGCAACCGTCAGGGCCACCTTGCCGCTGGCACTCAGGTCAGCCTTCAGGCTAAGGCCCTGTCCGGTAGCGAGCAGGGCCGACTTGTAGAGGGCCACGGTCTGGCCCGGTTCCAAACGCACCTGCTCTCCCGCCGGGGCCAGCAAGAAGTCCATCAGGCTTACCTGCCCCAAAACCGCCACCACCCGGGTAGCTGCCGTCTCTCCCAGGCGCTCCACCTTGAGGCTTAGCGGTGCCATATCTACATTGGTCGCCAACACCACCAGGCGGGCGGGGGTCGGCATGGCGTTCTGGTGATAGGCCAGCAATCGGGCCGGGCCGCTCACCACATCGGCATAGAGCACCCCCGAACGCAAAGCCTGCTCGGGGGAGTTGGAAACCAGAAGCGGGATGGCTTCGTCCTGCCGCTCGGGTTGAAGCACCGGATAGTTCAAGACCTCGAGGTCGGGAAAAGTACGGCCCAAACCAAAAAAGCGCAAGGCGTAATCACGGGCACTGAACATTACCTCGGGCTTTACGACAATGCGCCGCGAAAAGGGCTCGCTGCTACGGCCTGCGCGGTTGGTGGCTACAAGCGTGATTACTTTTTCTCCGGGGGTAAAGTACGCCTCCTCACGACCCGTAAAGTTCAGAGAAAGCGGTTGCCCGTCGGGGTCGTAGGAATACTCGATGATGCGTACCGGCTCACCGATTTTGTATTCCTGTTTGTCGGTAGTAAAGCGGGCTACCGGACGGGTTGTATCCCGTGCGTCAGCCCCAGGAATGTAGGTCAAGGTGAGCAAGCGCTGCACCGGGTCAAAGACCACCGTGGCCCCAAGGGCTACCTCCAGGCTACGGGCCGATACAAACAAGACGCCTTCCCGCAACTGCCCCACCTCGGTCAAACTCACCTGCCGCCCGTCCAGGCGGGCCTGACCCAGGGAGGGATAAAGTTCCAGCCGGCCCAGCCGTACCCCCTGGGTGCCATGATTCAGGTTCTCCAGGCTGACCCCCAGTACCCGTGCCACCTCGCGCACCGGAAGGAGAGCCCGCCCCTCAACCACGCGGGCCGGAGGATTTAGGGCGATGGGCGAACCGTTGAGGTAGGCCACCCCTCCCTCGAGATCCAGTACCAACTGACGGGTGGCAAGCTGTTGTGCAAAAGCACCCAAAACAAGCCACAAAAGCAATACAATCCAGCGCCCGTTCATCTCGAGGGCTCAGGATAGCAGAAGCAAAACTCCGAAGCCTATAGCAGATAGCCCATTGCTGATAGCCAAAAGTCGGGCACTACTCAAATAATCTGGTTCTTAGAGCGATGCCAGATTTCAGGGGTCGTTGCAGCCCTGTGCTTTGGGCTTTGGGCAAAGCAATTTCAGACTCCCTTGACAAAACCCGCCCCATCCCCCACACTGCAAGGGTTGCGCTTACTTTCCGCAGGGTGCGGCCAAGCGCATGGTTCAATAGCAGCCGTACATCCTCGCCTCAAAAAGTCTGGACATCTGGTTCTTTCTGGGATGGGCGGCTCGAACCCTACAGGGTTGGATTCGCCCTGGCGCACAGCGCCCCGGTGGTGTTTCAGCCCACACCCAAAAGGACGAGAAAAACATGGAGTTTTCTGCATTTAAGCTAAGGTCTGAAGTTGCCCAGGCCATCCAGGCCAAAGGTTTCACCACCCCCACCCCCATCCAGGCTGCGGCCATCCCGCTGGCCCTCGAGGGCAAAGATGTGCTCGGCCAGGCCCGTACCGGTACCGGCAAAACCCTGGCCTTTGGCATCCCCATCGCTCACCGGCTGGATGCCGCCCGCGAACGAGGACGGGCCCCCAGGGCTTTCATCCTGACCCCTACCCGCGAGCTGGCCCTTCAGGTTGCCAAGGAGCTCGAGTGGCTGGCCCCTCACCTCACCATCACTGCCATCTACGGCGGTACTGGCTACGGCAAACAGGCCGAGGCCCTCAAGCGCGGCACCGATGTGGTGGTAGCCACCCCAGGCCGGGCCATTGACTACCTGGAACAGCGCGTCCTCGACCTTTCCAGAATCGAGATTGCCGTGCTGGACGAAGCCGACGAGATGCTCTCGATGGGCTTTGAAGAAGCGGTCGAGCAGCTGCTGGAAGCTACCCCCACGAACCGACAAACCCTGCTGTTCTCGGCTACCCTGCCCACCTGGGCGCGTCGTCTTTCCGAGCGCTTCCAGCGGAACGCTACCCTCATCAACGTCATCAAGGACGAAGCCATCTCCTACGAGGAGGTGGCCATCCAGGCCCCCATCCACCACCGCCTGGCCACGCTCTCGGATTTGCTCTTTGCCTACGCCCCCGAGCGCACCATTGTTTTTACCAGCACCAAGGCTGAGTGCAACGACCTGGCGCTGGGTTTGGAAAGCCGGGCCCATAGCGCGGCCCCCATCCACGGCGACATGGGCCAGATTGACCGTGAGCGGGTGATGGAGCGCTTCCGCAGCGGGGCGGTGAATGTGCTGGTAGCCACCGATGTGGCGGCCCGCGGGCTGGATATCCCCGAGGTAGACCTGGTGGTGCACTACCGCCTGCCGGATCAAAATGAGTCCTACCTGCACCGCTCGGGCCGTACCGGGCGGGCGGGGCGCTCGGGCAAGGTGGTGATTCTGTATGGCCCCCGCGAGAAGCGCGAACTCGAGACCCTAGAGCGCGAGGTCAAACGCAGCTTCAAGCGGGTCAACCCGCCCACCCCCGAAGAGGTCATGGAGGCCAAGTGGGCCGTGCTGGCCCGCCGGATTGCCAAGCAGCCTGAGGCCGACAAGAAGCTCTGGCACGAACAGGCCGAACGCCTGATAGCCGAAGGGGGCGTGGACGCCGTGGCCGGCATGCTGGCCCTGATTCTGGGCGGAGCCCCCACCCCCAAGAGCCTGATTACCGGCGAGGAGAACTGGGTCACGCTCAAGCTTTCGGGCTCGCGCCTCAGCGTGAACCGGGTGGTTGCGGTATTGAAGGGCGCTGGCGCGGGCGAGATTGGGCGCATTCGTCTGGACGGCGAGGTGGCCGCTTATGTGGACATCCGCCCAGAGGACGTGGGCAAACTCGATCATTCGGTGCTACGCGACCTGCGCCTGATGAAAGCCACCGAGGTACCTGCGGAGTCCCGGCTGCCCGAACGCCAGGGCTTCCGCAGCCAGGGCGGCCGTCAGGGCCAGGGCCGTTCGCAGGGTGGAGGGCAGCGCCGCAGCCAGGGTGAGCGCCGTTTCGAGGGGTTTGAAGAGCGGCGCGACGGTGAACGCAGGCGCGTGGTGTACCGGTAAATAGCCAACTATCTGGAGCCCCCTCGCTCGAGGGGGCTTTTTGGGGTCTCGGCCAAGATCGGCGTGGCCAGCGCCGGAGCCCCCTCGCTCGAGGGGGCTTTTTTCGTCAGGCTTGCAAGCGGGGGCGACGCATCCGGGTCAGGAGCCAGATACCGGCCACCAACAAGAGCAGGGGCAGCCCCCACTGGAGCAAGAACCCCAGCACGCCCGCCGCCACCCCCAGGGCACTCCCCACCACCCAAAGCACCAGACCCAAGACCAGCAGTACCAGCAACAGGGGGAACAGCACCACACCCAGCACGGCCAGCGCTGGAAGGGCGGCAATGGCCAGTACAACCCCCAGAAGGGGCCCCAACCAACCCGTGAGCAGCAGGACGGCCAGAATAACCAGCAACCACCCGAGGAGTTCCATGCTTTGAGGGTAGCGCGTTCTGGGGTGGGGGTCGTAACCCCCCTTACACTTCAAAGCTCGTCGTCGCCGCCTAGCCCCTGCTTGCGGAAACGGGCGATAATCACGGGGGCAAAGAGCGAGAGCGCGGCCAGCACCCAGAGCGCCACGGCAATGGGGCTGCTGAACAGATAGCCCACATCCCCATTGCTAATGGTCATGGCGCGGCGAAGGTTAATTTCCATCAGGTAGCCCAGCACCAGGCCCAGCAGCACCGGGGCCAGGGGGAACTCGAGCTTGCGCATCAGGTAGCCCACCAGGCCAAACACCGCCATCAGGAGCAAATCGAAGGGGTTGTTGTTGACCGCATAGACCCCAATAAAGCTGATGGCCAGCACCGCCGGAATCAAAAACCAGGCCGGCACCGCCAACAGTCGCACAAAAAGGCCCACCAGGGGCAGGTTCAAGAGGAGCAGCACCGCGTTGCCCACGTACATCGAGGCAATCAGGCCCCAGACCACCTCGGGGTTCTTCTGGAACATCTGCGGCCCCGGCGTCACCCCCAGGCTGATCAGGGCCCCCAGCATGATGGCGGTGGTGCCGCTGCCGGGCAGGCCCAGGGTCAGGAGGGGAATCATGGCCCCGCCTGCGGCGGCATTGTTGGCCGACTCCGGCGCGGCCACCCCGCGCAGGTCGCCCTCGCCAAAGCGGGCTTTGGCGCCCAGCAGGCGCTTCTCGGTGGTGTAGGCCACGAAGCTGGCTATGGAGGCCCCGGCCCCCGGCAAGACCCCAATCAGGAAGCCCAGCACGCTGCTGCGCAGGATGGTGAGAAGCGAGGCCATGAAGTCGCGGAAGGAAAGGTAGATGCGACCCACCTGGGCCCGCACCGCGCCGGGGGTTTTTTCCTCCAGGAGCATCAGCACCTCGCTGACTGCAAAGAGCCCAATGGCCACCACCAGAAAGTCCATGCCGTCCTCGAGCTGCAAAAACCCGAAGGTATAGCGCGAGATGCCCGACTGCGGGTCCTGGCCCACCGTGGCCAGCATCAGGCCCAAGCCGGTAGCGATCAGGGCCTTGAACATATTCTTGCCCGCCAGGGCCGAGAGGGTGGAGAAGCCAAAGACCATCAGGGCGAAGTATTCGGCTGGCCCGAAGCGGATGGCCCACTGGGCCAGGAGAGGCCCTAAGGTCATGAGGCCCACCACCGAGAGGGTGCCGGCGATAAACGAGCCCCAGGCCGCCATGGCCAGCGCGGGGCCGGCCTTGCCCTGTTTGGCCAGCTTGTTACCGTCCAGGGCCGTGACCACCGAGGAGGTCTCGCCGGGGATGTTGAGCAGGATGCTGGTGGTGGAGCCGCCGTACATGGCCCCGTAGTAGATGCCCGCCAGCAGGATAATGGCCGACTCCGGCGGCATCTTCAGGGCAAAGGTGAGGGGCACCAGGAGGGCCACCCCGCTGATGGGGCCAATACCCGGCAAAACCCCAATCAGCGTGCCCACCAGACAGCCCAGCACCACCAGGAGCAGGTTGAGCGGCTGGAAGGCCACCCCAAAACCGTTGAGGAGCGCTTGAAGGATGTCCACAGGTCACCCCTACCCAAAAATCCGGCCCACCGGCAGGGTCACGCCCAGCCCCTGGGTGAACAGCAGGTAAACAGCCAGGGTGAAGGCCAGCGCCCCCCCCAGCCCCTGCCACCAGCGGGCTCCAAACAGCACCGCCAGGAGGGTCATCTCGAGGGTGGTGGTGACGATGAACCCCAGCGGAACAATCAGGTAGGCGTAGGCCACCAGGCTGAGGAGCACCAGGCCCAAGACCGGCCAGAAACGCCGTGGGGGCCAGTCGGGCTCGGGGTCGGGCCTGAAGAGCAGCCACAAGGCCGAAATCCCTACCAGAACCGCGATGATGTAGGGAAAGGGCCTGGGCCCCAGGGGGTCGGAGAGGAAGCCCACCTGCATCCGGCTGGCTTCTATGGCATACCCTAAAGCCAGCAGCAGAACCAGGGCACCTACGATACGGTCCGTCATACAGAACGCTTATGGCGTATGGCCAATAGCCCAAAGCGAAAAGAGGTTTGCCCCTTGCTATCAGCTATTGGCCATTAGCTTTTAGCTATCAGCCATTCGCTATACGCTATGGGCTATCGGATGATGCCCAACTCACGGGAGAGGTTGCGGAACTGGTTCACCTGCCGGTCAATGAAGACCTGAAACTCGGCGCCAACCATGAAGAACTGGCCCAGGCTGTTCTGCTCCCGCACCTTAGCCCACTCCGGGCTGCGCTCCACCTGGCGCAGGGCCCGCGACCAGAAATCGTAGGCATCGGCCGGCATGTTTTTGGGCACGTAGAAGCCGCGCCAGACTACCCAGTCCACGTTGTAGCCCAGTTCGCGCAGGGTGGGCACACTGGCATAGGGCGCGGGCAGACGGCGGGGAGACATCAGGGCCAGCACCCGCACCGTGCCCGCTTCAACCTGGGCCCGAAGCTCGGAGGCGTCTCCGGCAAAGACCTGGATGAAGCCGCCCAGCAACGAGGTCAGGGCCTGTCCGCCGCCATCGAAGGGTACATATTTGATGGAACGCGGTTCGATACCTGCCGCCCGGCCCAACAGCAGCACCTTCATGTGGTCTTGACCGCCCACCGCACTACCGCCGCCCACGGCAATTTTGGAGGGGTCGGCTTTCCAGGCCGCTACCAGCTCTTGCATGGTTTTCCAGGGGGCATCGGCCTTCACCGCTACCAGGCCGAAGTCGGCGGCCACCGCCCCCAACCAGCGCACATCCCGCTCGGTAAAGCGGCTGTACTGCCCCTGGGCCAGCCGCACGGTGGTGGCGGGGCTGGCGGCCACAATCAGGTTGGCATCGTCGCTCCGCTGGGTGACCACGTTGGCGTAGGCCACCCCACCTCCACCGCCGGTTACGTTGGTGGTTTTGATAGGCTGGGCCACGATTTTCAGGTCTTGCATCACCTGGGCCACACTGCGGCAGGTGAAGTCCCAGCCGCCGCCCGCGCCTGCAGGTGCAATGCACTCGGGGTTGCGCGGGGTAAACTGCGCCAGCGCAATGCTGCTTACGATGAGACCGAGGATAGCCAGTTTGTTCATCCATTTCCTCCTGGGCAAACGCGGTTTGTCGGTGTTTGTAGAGCCCAATTACCGACAAGCCTGGGTTGGCATGTGCCTCGATTCTACCGATGGTATCGGTGCCGTCAAGACCGGAAACCTGGGTTTTGAACTGGCCTGGCAAAAGAGGGCTCCGTCTTTTAGGGGCAAAACACCGTACAAATCATGCTAACGGTGGTTGCCCAGCAGTATAGAGCCCAGGCGGGTACCCTCGAGGCTGGCCAGCAGGGCTTCGCGGGAGCGCTCGAGGTGCTTGAGCATAAATTCGGCGGCCTCGTCCCCCTTGCCCTGTTGCACCAGCTCAATCAGAGTGGCGTGATCCATGTGGGCCTGGTCGGCCCCCTGGGGGCGGGTGATTTCCAGGTAGCGGGCTCGGTAGATACGCTGCAAAACCTGGGCCAGTGAAGCCACCACAAAGCGGTTGCCGGTGAGCCTGGCCAGGGCCAGGTGAAAGTCGGTGGCTTTCTCCAGTTCGACCTCGGGGTCGAGGTCGGCGTCCACCGAGGCCAGCAGATCCTTGAGTTCGCGGGTTTTGGGCTTGCGGGCGGCGGCGGTGCGAACCACGTGGGTCTCGAGCCAGTTGCGAAACTCAAAGGCTTCCTCGAGCTCGGCCAGATCAATGGGGGCCACCGAGTAGACCCGACCCGTGCGCTGCACCAGCCCCTCGCGGAAAAGCTGCTGAATGGCAGCCCTAATCGGCGTGCGAGAAACCGCCAAAAGTTCTTCGAGCTTGCGCTCGATCAGGGGCTCTCCGGGTCTGAGCTCGAGCGACAAAATCATGCGCCGGAGGCGGCGGTAGGCTTCTTCGGTTTGCGGAGCCAGCATGGAAGGATATGCTACCTTTTTTGGTATACCATCTCAACTCGAGGCCCAAAAAACGTCTATAGTCAAGGGTCTATAGACGATGGTCTATGGTCTATGGCCGGTAGGGTTTGTCGGATTGCAAACGTGGCCCTTGAAGCCCTGAACCTTTGACCTGCGTCGCCAGCACACCCAAAAACCGACGCCTCCCCAAAAATACTTATCCCCGGAGCAAAGGCTACCCCGAGGCCACCGCAGCCCGCATCACCTGGGCAAGGGCCTGCTCGAGGTCGGCAATCAGGTCTTCGGGGTCTTCGATGCCCACCGAGAGCCGCACCAGGGTCTCGCTCACGCCGTGGGCCGCCCGGATCTCGGGGGGCAGAAGCTGGTGGGTGGTGGAGGCCGGGTGGGTGGCCAGCGACTCCACATCGCCCAGGCTGACCGCCTGGGTAAAGAGCTTCAGGCTATCCAGAAAGATGGCCGCCGCCTGTTTGGACTCCAGTTCCATGGAGACCAGCCCCCCAAAGGCTTGCATCTGCCGCCGGGCAATCTCGTGGCCGGGGTGGGAGGGCAGGCCGGGGTAGTAAACCCGCCGGACGGCGGGGTGCTGGGAGAGGTATTCGGCCACCCGGGCGGCGCCCGCACAGTGGGCCTCCATCCGCAGGGGCAGGGTCTTGAGGCCCCGCAACATCAGGTAGGCTTCAAAAGCGCCCAGCGTCCCGCCGATATGCCGCAGCCCCTCGGCCCGCACCGCCTCCATGACCTCCCTGGGGCCCGCCAGCACCCCCGCCAGACAGTCCCCGTGCCCGCCCAGGTATTTGGTGGCCGAGTGCAGCACCAGGTCAATGCCATACGCCAGGGGCCGGGTCAGGTAGGGCGTAGCAAAGGTATTGTCTACTACCGTCCGCACGCCTCTTGCGCGGGCAATCTGGGCCACTGCCGCAAGGTCGTAGATGCGCAGGGTGGGGTTGGTGGGGGTCTCGAGGTAGACCAGCCTGGTTGCCGGTGTGAGGGCCTGGGGCAGGTTCTCCACGCTACCCGCGTCGGTCACGCGCACGCCAAACCTGGTCAGGGTCTCCAGAAAATAGCCCTCGGTGCCCCCGTAAAGCGGTGCCAGATACACCACTTCGTCGCCGGGGGCCAGCAGGGTGGTACACAGGGCGCTGATGGCGGCCATCCCGCTGGCAAAGGCCACCGCGTCCTCGGCCCCCTCGAGGCTGGCCAGCTTTTCTTCGAAGGCCCGCACGGTGGGGTTGCCGATGCGTCCGTAGATGTAGCCGGGCTCCTCTCCAGCAAAAAGCCGCTCCCCTCGGGCAAAGGAGCCGTAGGCAAAGGTGGAGGTGCTATAGATGGGCACCACATGGGCACCGGTCAGGGGGTCGGGATGATGTCCGGCGTGGACGGCGCGGGTTCTGAGTTTCATACGCTACCTCAGGTGGGTTGGTTGGTTTCAAGATAGCACCTTAGCGCCGGCAGGGGTGTGCAATAACGCCAGTCAGAGGCCTTCAAAAAGCAATTCAATTGCAGAAAACAGTAGAATAATGCAATCTTATGACATCAGTTGAGCTGGACAAAAAGGACCGCAAAATCTTGAGCATCCTGCAGCGCCGGGGTAACATTCCCAACAACGAGCTGGCCGAGCTGGTCAACCTCTCCCCCTCGACCTGCCTGCGCCGGGTGCGGCGGCTGGAGGAGCTGGGGGTTATCCGCGGCTATGTGGCCCTGCTAGACGCAGAGAAGGTGGGGCGCAGCCTGTGCGTGTTTGTACGGGTCAAGCTCGACCACAAGAGCCGGGCCGATGTGGAGCGCTTCGAACAGGAGGTGCTCAAATACCCCGAGGTCACCGAGTGCCATGTGGTGATGGGCGAGGACGACTTTCTGCTCAAGATTATGGTGGCCGACCTGCACGACTTTCAGAAGTTTTTGCTCGACCACCTCACGGCCATTCCCGGCCTGAGCGCGGTTATTTCCAGTGCGGTACTGCGGCAGATTAAGAGCACCACCGAGTTGCCGGTGTGAATTTACCCGATCGGCTCGAGCTTTCCCTCCACCGCCAGCCAGCCAATACCCTTTTCCAGGGCGTATTCGCGCAAATCCCGCAAGCTACTCGTCCAAGCCAGTTCCACCCGCCTCCCCTCGGCCCGGAGCTTGCGGGCCAGGGTTCGATCCAGCGCCAGTACTTCGGGGGGGGTTTCAGAAAGGGGCAGGCGCAGGGCTTCCATGACCCGCTCGAGCCCCAGGGCAAAGCCCGCCGCGTAGGGCAGCAGGGCCCCATCGTAGCGGCCCCCGCCCAGCAGGGGCAGGCCGAAGTCCGGGGTGTAGGCCTGGAAGTTGAGGCCGGTGTAGAAGGTGAGGAGGCGCGCCCGGCCCAAATCGAGCAGGAGCGGCACCTCGGGCAGCAGGGCCAGGACGGCCTCGAGCCAGTCCAGGTCGGCCTGCGCCTTGGTCGAGAGGGGCAGCCTGCGGGCCTCCTCCAGCACCTCGCGCCCGCCGTACAGATCGGGCAGGGCCTGCAGGGCCTGGTGCAGACCGGGGTGTACCTGGTACTGACCCAGCAGGAACTCGAGCTCGGGGCTATTCTTGCGGTGAATGGCCTGTCGCAGGCGTTCTTTTTGCTCGTCCGGCAGACCCGTAGCTTCCAGCAAGTCCCGCACCAGCGCAGGCAACCCCACCTCGATCTTGGCCTCCGGGAAGCCGATAAGCTGCAAGGCCTCCCAGGCTAGCTCGAGCACCTCCGCATCGGCCTGGGGGCTGCTCACCCCTACCAGCTCGGCCCCCACCTGGCGGAACTCACGGCTGCGCCCCAGCTCGGCGTTGGCCTCCCTGAGCCATAGGGTTCCGGCGTACTGCAAGCGCACCGGCTGGCCGGGGGTGTACTGGCCGTGGCTTTGCAGCAAACCCGCCACCGCCGTGGTGAACTCCGAGCGCAAGGCCAGCACCTCGCCGGTCTTGTCCACCAGCTTGAAGGAGCGCTCGGCCAGGGTGTGCTGGGGGTCGTAGAGCTCGAGGGCCGGTAGCTCCACCGGCTCATAACCCCAACCAAACAACAGCCGAAACAGCCGCTCCTCCATCTCGCGGCGCAGGCGGGCCTCGGGCGGCAGAAAGTAGCGGGTGCCTTCGGGAATCATGCGGATACCGGCTAGCCCAGAAGCTATCGGCTATGGACTAACCTATTTGCTCTTGGCGAATATCTTCACCGATAGAATTTTGTCGCGCTCCCGCCGCGCAGTGGGGCCTTCGGTGGGGTTGATGTTTTCCACCACCTCCATGCCCTGGATCACCTGGCCAAAGATGGTGTACTGCTGGTTGAGGTTGGGGGTAGGGCCATAGGTGATGAAGAACTGGCTGCCGTTGGAGTTGGGATCCATGGTGCGGGCCATGCCCAGCACGCCTTTTTTATCGTAGTTGAGCCTGGGGGTCACCTCGAGCCCAAACTGGTAGCCGGGGCCGCCCATGCCGGTACCGGTGGGGTCGCCGGTCTGGGCCACAAACCCTGGAATGACCCGGTGAAACACAATGCCCTCAAAGTAGCGGTGGAGCGCCAGGAACACAAACGAGTTCACCGTGTTGGGGGCCTCGGTCTCGTACAGGTCTATGCCGATTTTCCCCTTGCTGGTCTCGATTTCGGCGTAATAGTCGAATTTGGCAGCGTCAATCACCTGCTCGGCTCTGGCAAACTTGGTCACGGGCTTGTCGGACTTATAGGGCAGGGCTTCCATGTTTCCTCCAAAACTGCGATCGGCGCCGCTCCCCTGCCACCACAAATAAGCAGCAGCGGCCAGCGCTAAAAAAACAGCAGCGGCCAAAGCAACGCGCATCTGAAACAGTTTACTTACCCAGATGAGAACACGCCAGAAGGGTCAAGGGTCGAGGGCAGTGGGGAATTGTTTTTGGCTTCAGGCGTTGAGCCTTCTGCTTTGGGCCTGTCTCAAATCCGGGGCAGGGTAATGCCCCGCTGGCCCTGGTATTTGCCCTTGCGGTCGCTATAGGTCACCTCGGGGCGCTCCCCCTCAAAGAACACCAGTTGCACCACGCCCTCCCCAGCGTACATCTTGGCCGGCAGGGGGGTGGTGTTGGAAAACTCGAGGGTCACGTGCCCCTCCCAGCCCGGCTCTAAGGGCGTTATGTTGGCCACAATACCTACCCGCGCATAGGTGCTCTTGCCGATGGCAATGGCCAGAACGTTATCGGGCATGCGGATATATTCCATGCTGCGGGCCAGCACAAAGGAGTTGGGCGGGATGATCACCTCGTCGCCCTCGTAGTCCACAAAACTCTTGGGGTCCAGGCCCTTGGGGTCGGCAATGGTGTGAAATACGTTGGCGAAAATTTTCCACTCGCGGGCAGCGCGCAGGTCGTAGCCGAAGCTCGAGAGCCCGTAGCTAATGACCCCCTCGCGCACCAGGCGCTCCTCAAAGGGCTCAATCATGCCTTGCTTGGCTTTTTCCCGTATCCACCAGTCGGGCTTGACGCTCATGCCCCCCACTATACATGGGCTGAGGAAAGTCTGAGCTGCTCACGCTTTCTTGGAGATGATATGAACCCTTCAAAACCGGGCATGAGCATCCTCCGGGGCATTTTCACAACGAAGGTTCATCTTGGCGCCTAAACTGAGGACATGCGGAAGCTATCCGGAGGGCGATTGGTATTGCCGGGTCTGCTGCTCGTCCTCAGTATTCTCTTTGCATCGTGTGGCTCCGACAACCAAAACAACCAGAACCGCCAGCCCTTGCGCCTGACGCTGCGGCTGGACACGGGTTATGTGGACGAACCCTACAACGCCACCCTCACCGCCGACGGCGGCATCCGACCCTACAAGTTTAGCCTCGAGGGCAACCTGCCCAAGGGGCTTACCTACAGCAACGCCCGCATCAGCGGCACCCCCCAGGAGAAGGGCAGCTTCGAGCTCACGGTGAGCGTAGAGGATGCCAACCTGTCCAACCGCACCCAAAAAGTCACCCTGACCATTGGCGAAACCCCACCCCCCCGGCTCGACCAGGTCTTTCCCCTGGCCGAAGTGTCCGACCCCTTCCCCTATTTGTTCCGGGTGCGCGACCGCGAGGCCAGGGGCTTCCAGGCCCAGATCCCCCTCAAAGACCTGAAAACCACCCTGGATAGCTTCAAGGCCGATGCCAGCGTGCTGTATGTGCTTCGCTACGACGAGGAAAAGGGCCTGGTGGACATAGACGCGGTCTTTACCGGCCCCCGCAAGGACTTTGAGGCTTTCCGTTTTACCGCTACCCCGCTGCCCGACAAAAAAGTGCGGCCCGAGGCGAGCTTCCGCGAGACCAGGGTGGCCTTCTACGACAAGAACAGCAAGCTGGCCGGCAACGCCCAGGCCATCGAACGGGTGAGCACCCAGGGGCGCTATAAGTACAGCGACCTCGAGGCCATCGCCCGCAACTGGGGCCGCCGCCTGACCCTCACCAACACCGCCCCCCAAGCGCCTGCCCACAGCCCACCCCAGGGCCAGACCGGAGCACAGGCGAGTCCACCCACTCCCCCCCAAAATCAGGCTGCCAACCCTTCCGGCGCTACCGAGAACACCCCCCCCACCGAACCCGCACCCCCCAGCCCAGCGCAGCCTCCGCAACCTGGTCAAGCGCAGCCCTCCCAACCTGGTCAAGCGCAGCCCCCGCAACCTGAGCAGGCCCAGCCCACCCCACCCCCTACCCAACCCGGCCCAACGCCACCCCAGGGTCAGGCCACTCCGGCGCCCACATCTCCAGCCCCCGAAGCCCCAAAACTGGAAGGTGACCTCAACAGCGATGGCGTGGTAGATCAAAAAGACCTGGACTTGCTGCGCTCCTCCTATGCCTGGGCCAGCGTAAGCGCTGGGCAAGCCCCGCCGCCCCCCAACCAGCGCACCCCTGCGCCCCCCACACCGCCTGCCGGAACCCCCCCCGGCAGTGGGACACCCGGTTCGGGTTCAGGTAACTCTAACCCCGGCGGCGAGGAAAACCCCGACAACTCAGAGGGCAAGTAAAGCAGATATTTGGTTTGGCAGGTTATATACCGCGTCATTCCAAACGGTGCGAAGCAGAGTGAGGAGTCTGTTTCGCTACCATCCCCTGCATTCACCGTGCCTCTGCGGTACCAGATGCCTCTTCGCACTGGGTGCGCTTCGGGATGATAGGGGGTTAAGAGGTGCTGCTGAGTTTTTGTTATCAAAGTTAATGGCACCGCTGTGGAGCGCCCGTATCCAGCGGTTCGCGCAAAGGTGGGAACTGTGCTATTTGGACTTGGGTTGGGCTGTTATCCTGAAAAACCGTGGGCAGAGCGCTCGTGGTTCTGGCATTTTTGTGGGTCATCGCCCTGGCAGGGTTTTTGCTGCTGCGCCAAACCCCTAAAACCTCCCCACTCTGGGGCCTGCGGGACTTTTTCTGGATGCTTTTACAGGCCCTGAGCGTCGTCAGCCTGCTGGCCATCGTAGCCCTAGTTACCGGCATCATTACTATTCAACGCAACCCCTTCCTACCCGGAAACTGAGTATGCGCGTTGCGATCCTGTCGGATATCCACGGCAACCTTCCGGCGCTCGAGGCCGTCCTGCACGACCTGAAAGAGGTACGGGCCCACCTGGTCGTGGTCAACGGTGATATTGTGAACCGGGGGCCTTCCAACCGCGAAGTGCTGGAACGCCTGTTGAACCTGGCCTCCTCCAAGCAGGGCCGCGCCCTGGCCCCCCAGGGCTTCTGGTTCACCCTGGGCAACCACGACGACCTGCTGGTGAAGTGGGCCCAGCGCGACCCCTCGCTGGCCGACCTCTACCACGACCCCTTGTTCGAGCCCACCGCCTGGTCGGTAGCCCGGCTCCCCCAAGCCCACCTGAACTGGCTCAGCAATCTGCCCTACCAGGTAGCCATCGGTGAAGGGCCCCAGCGGGTGTTTGGACTGGATAAAGCCGAGGGGGTGGGCGAAAGCGTATTGATGCGGGTTACCCACGGCTCGCCCCGCCACTACCGGGAGGGCTACGACGAGCACCAGGCCCCGGACATCCTCACCGAGATTAGCGAGGACTAC
Organism: Meiothermus sp. CFH 77666; assembly: GCF_017497985.1. Classification (NCBI taxonomy): domain Bacteria; kingdom Thermotogati; phylum Deinococcota; class Deinococci; order Thermales; family Thermaceae; genus Meiothermus; species Meiothermus sp. CFH 77666. The sequence continues at coordinate 102,826 of NZ_JAGDFV010000008.1, read as the reverse complement.
CCGGCCCGCCTGCTGGTGGGGTCGCATACCCACCGCCCCTTTATGTACCAGTTAGGCGAGGCCCTCGTACTCAATAGCGGCGCGGTGGGCGCCCCCTTCAACGGCGATGTGCGGGCCCAGTACGTGGTGGTGGAAATCGGAGAAAACCACGTGCAGGTGGACTTTCGCCAGATACCCTACAACCTGCAAGCGGCCCTGCAAGCCTACTACGACTCGGGCCTCATGGAAGAAGGGGGCCTGGGGGCCGACATCTTTTATCACGAGACCCGCACCGCCCGCTCCATGCTGATGAACTTCTGGAAGTGGGCTGAAACCACCGGACGGCCTCGAGACTGGGACGCCTGGCGGCTCTACCAGGCCACCCACCCCGAACGCTTTCTGCGGTAGGCTTGAGCCATGCCCTCGCCCGAACGCATCCGCGAGTTTGTAATGGCCGCCCACGGCGACTTTGCCAGGGTGCAGGCCCTGCTGGAGGAAACCCCCGAGCTTTTGAACCTGGCCCACGAGTGGCGGCCCGGCGACACCGAGAGCGCCATTCAGGCCGCGGCCCACACCGGACAACGGGCCATTGTGGAGTATCTTCTGGCGAAAGGGGCTCCCCTGGCAATTTCTACCGCAGCCATGCTGGGCGACCTGCAGCGCGTACAGGCGATGCTCCAGGAAAACCCGTCCCTGGCCCAGCACAAGAGCGCGCACGGCATCCCCCTGCTGCCCCACGCGGCGCTTTCGGGTTTGCCGGAGATGCTCGAGTTGGTCTGGGGATATGGCGCACAGGAAGGTGTAGAGCAGGCTTTGAACCTGGCGGTCATGCAAGGCCACGCCGAGGCCGTGCGCTGGCTCCTGAACAACACCCGCCCCGACCTGACCGCGCCCAACTTTCAGGGCAAAACCCCCTTGCAGGTCGCGCAGGAAGCCGGGTTTGCCGAGATTATGGAACTCTTACGCTCCGGAGGCTAAAGTGGAACATCTGCGCGAGTTCTTGCTTCAAGCCCGTACCGTTGCGGTACTGGGCGCTCATCCCAACCCCAACAAACCGGCCTTCTATGTACCCGACTACCTGGCGCAGCGGGGCTATACCCTGCTTCCGGTCAACCCTGCCTATGCGGGACAGGCACTCTGGGGCCGCAAAATCGTGGCCCGGCTGACCGACCTGGGGGAAGCTCCCGACATCCTGGACGTGTTCCGCCGCAGCGAGGCGCTGCCCGATCACCTGGAAGAGATTCTGGCTGCCCGGCCCCGGCTGGTCTGGCTGCAATCGGGCATCATCAACGATGCCTTTGCCGAAACCCTGCGACAGGCCGGGATTCCGGTAGTGCAGGATCGGTGTTTGATGGTTGAACACCGACGTTGGTTCGGGTTCTGAACCTGCCCCCAACAGCTCTGCGCTGGGGGTTGGCTCTGTTACTGGTGGCGGTAGCCATTCAACTGGTGTGGCGGCGTGGATAGCCTCGAGCTGAAAAAAAACCTTCTGGAGTGGTACCAGCTCCACAAACGCAAGCTGCCCTGGCGGGGGGAGGCCGACCCGTACAAGATTCTGCTGTCAGAGGTGCTCTTGCAGCAAACCAGGGTCGAGCAGGCCATCCCCTACTACCAGCGTTTTTTGCATCAATTCCCCACCCTGGCAGCCCTGGCCCAGGCCGACCAGGAAGACGTTTTGAAAGCCTGGCAGGGCTGTGGCTACTACGCCAGGGCCCGCAACCTTCACAAGCTGGCCCGGCAGGTGGTTGCCCTGGGCCAGCCCCTTCCCCAAACATCCATCGAACTACGTGGCCTGCCCGGCATTGGCCCCTACACTGCCGCAGCGGTGGCGTCCATTGCTTTTGGCGAGCCGGTGGCGGCGGTGGATGGCAATGTGCGGCGGGTGTTGTCCCGCTTGTATGCCTGGGAAAACCCGACCCCCCAGCAAGTGCAGGAGGCTGCCGATACCCTGATGGCCGAGTTGGTGTACTGGGGAGGGGAGGTGAACACCCCCGACGGCTCCCTGCCCGGCGACTGGAACCAGGCCCTGATGGAGCTAGGGGCTACGGTTTGCACCCCCCACAACCCCAGCTGCGGAGCCTGCCCGGTAGCCCCGTACTGTCTGGGAAAGAGCCACCCCGAGCGCTATCCTGCCGCCAGAGCACGCCCGCAGAAAAGCCTCGAGGTGGTGGCGCTGGTCTTGCAGGGGCCTTCGGGCACCTACCTGGAACTGCGCCAGGGCCGCGTACTGGGTGGGCTGTGGGGGGTTCCGATGGAGGAAGGCCCAGGGGCTTTAGAGCGCTTGCTGGCCCGCTTCAGGCTGGAAAAAGCCGAGCCGGTGGGCACGGTGCGCCACGACTTCACCCACCGCAAGCTGAACATCCAGGTCTACAAAGCCCCCTACGAGGCCCAAGAAAACCCCGAGCACCGCCCTTTATCGCGGCTGGACCGGAAAATACTCAAGCTGGTTGAAACCGAGTCTCTACGGCTTTTGTAGCCGTATGTTGCGGGGTCTATGGTTAATCGTCGATAGTCGATAGTCCATGGTCAATGGTCTATGGTCTATCGACTATTGGCTATTGGCTATCGGCTATTGACCTTAATCTGCAGCCTTTCCGCAAGCCGCATCCCTTCCTCGGCCATCTGGGCATATGTCCCCTGCCCCAGCACACACAGGCCAACTGCGTACAACCCTGCCAGGCGGTGGAGTTGGAAGGTGGTCGGGTTCCACTCGGCTTCGGCGAAAACCTGATAAGTCACCCGGTAACCGGGAGTACCGCCCTGCTCGGCAACCTGGGCCTCTTGGGTCATAAAGGCAAAGCCAAGCTGCTGAAGGTGCTGGTACAGGTCGGGGTAGGCCACCTCCGAGAGCCGCCCGGCCTCCTCGGCCACGCTGCCAATGTAGAGCCTGGGCGAGAGAAAACTTCCCACCGCCAGAACCACTTTGGGCGCGGTCTTGCGCGGCCCCTCCCAGCTCTCGATGCCCACCACTGCCGGCCCCTCCAGCAGCAGGCGGGTCACGGAGAGTTGTAGGAGGTGCAGGTTCGGTTGGTTTTCCAGGCGATATTTGGCCCGGCTGTGCAGTTCCCAACCCTTCAGGCCCTCCTGGCCCACTTCGGCCAGCAGCGAACCCTGGGGAAAGGGCGCCTGGATAGGCGTAAAGGGCAGGAAAACCGAGTCCAGGCTGGTGGTCACCAGCCCCACCCGCACCCCTCGTTTGGCCAGCGCGTACGCGGCCTCGGAGCCGGCAAAACCGGCGCCAACTATCAGCACGTCGTAGTCCATAACCCTATCCTGGAGCGGTTTGTGGTTTGATTCGGGGGATAGGAGGATGGTCAACCGCCTCCCAGAAAATGTTAGTGCTCACCTCACCCCAAGATTATTTCCTGAAACCGCCCTAGTCTTCCAGGTAGGTGTACCCCACCAGCTCCCGTGCGTACTGCTCCATGAAGGCCCCCTTCTCGGCGGGGGTGAGCTTCTTGGAGGAGCGCACCAGCTTTTCAACGGCCTCGGCCAGCTCGTCGTCTTCGTAGCCCATCTTCTCGATCACCCGACGGGCCTTCTCGCCCAGGATGAAGCGCTCGATGTCGTAGCCGTCCTCGTCCACAATGACATGCGCCTCGCCAATGCGGCCAAAGAGGTTGTGGTTCATGCCCAGCACATCCTGGTAGGCTCCGGTCAGGAAGACCCCCAGGTAGTAGGGCTCGCCAGGGCGGATTTCGTGGACGGGGAGGGTGTTGCGCACGTCGTGGGTATCTATGAAGCGGTCGAATTTGCCGTCGGAGTCGCAGGTGATGTCTACCAGGGTGGCCTCGCGGGTGGGGCGCTCGTTCAGGCGGGAAAGCGGCACGATGGGGAACATCTGTTTGATGGCCCAGGAGTCGGGCAGGCTCTGGAAGAGGCTAAAGTTGCAGACCAGCTTATCGGCCAGCATCTTTTGCAGATCCTCGAGCTCATCGGCGGGGTAGTCGAACTCGAGGGCAAACTTCAGGGTTTTGCGGGCAATCTGGTAGAAAAGCGCCTCGGCAGCGGCCCGGTCGCGCAGCGAGATAAGGCCCAGATCATAGAGGTTCTGGATGGTGTCCTTGTTGGCGAAGGCATCGTGGTAGACCTCGCGGTAGTTCTTGGCCGAGATGCCCCTGGCCAGGTCGAACATATCCTTCACCACCGGGTGGGCGTCCTTGGGCTGCTCGACTTTCTCCTCGCCGGGCGGGCGGATGGTGTCAATCACCTCGAGCACCAGTACGCTGTGATAAGCGGTCACGGCCCGGCCCGACTCGGTTACCAGGAAGGGGTGGGGTTCGCCGTGGCCGTCGCAGACTTCCCTGGTCACGTACACCAGGTCTTCGGCGTACTCCTCCATGGAGTAGTTAGCCGAGGCATAAAAGGCGGTCTTGGAGCCGTCGTAGTCCACCGCCAGGCCGCCCCCCAGGTTCAGGTAGCGCACCGGAGCGCCCAGCTTGCGGAGCTGCACATAGGTCTGGGCAATCTCCCGCACGGCCTGTTTGATGCGACGGATGTCCGTTACCTGGCTGCCGATGTGCGAGTGCAGCATGGCGATGGTGCCCAGCATGCCGGCCTCGGCCAGGATATCCACAGCCCGGATAATTTCGGGGGTAGTAAAGCCAAACTTGGCCGACTCGCCGCCCGACTCCTCCCACTGCCCGGAGCCACGGGTTTTGAGTTTGTAGCGGATGCCAATCTGCGGCTCCACCGCCAGCTCCTGGGCAATGCGGATCACCCGCTCGAGCTCGGCGAACTTCTCCAGGGTGATCACCACATTCTTGCCCAGCTTCTTACCCATCAGGGCCAGGCGGATGAAGTCGTCGTCCTTGAAGCCGTTGCAGGCAATCAGGGCTTCTTTGTGCAGATCCTGAGCCAGAATCAGGGCCAGCTCGGCTTTGGAGCCGGCCTCGAGGCCGTACGCATAGGGCTTCCCGGCTTTGGCCAGGGTCTCGACCACCATGCGCCGCTGGTTCACCTTGACCGGATAGAGGCCCCGGTACTCTGCCTGGAAGTGGTACTTTTTGATGGCCCGCCGGAAGGCTTCATTGAGCGCCACCACCCGGGCTTCTAAAATCTGGGGAAAGCGCAGCATCACCGGCAGCGGGCGGCCCTCGTCGCGCAGATCCTGCACAATTTCATAGAGCGAGGCACTGGGGCCATCCGGCCCTTCAGGGGTGACCTCGAGCTCGCCATCCTCCCCCACCCGAAAAAACCCCGCCGCCCAGTGGGGGACGAGGTAGGTTTCTTCGGCATCCTTGGCAGTGTAACGTTTGAGTTTCTCCAACTTGAATCCCGGTCTCCTCGCACAGGCTACGGGCCGAATGTCAGGGGGCATTCACCGTGCGCTGTCCAGAAGAGAGTGTAGGGCAATTTACCCCAGGATGCTATAGCAAACGGCCATCAGCCAGGCAGATACCACAACAAGTCCAGCGCAGGCGGCTTGATGCCCTGGGTACGCAGCAGCACCGCTATCTGCGCGGTATGCCGTACTTCGTGCAGCATCACGTGCCAGAGGATGCTCGACACCGTGTAGCGCTGCGCGGGGTCGTCGTGGGGGCTCATAGCCCGATTCAGTTCGGCCTCGGTAAGCGCGGCCAGATAGGCCTGGGTGCTCGCCTCAACGGCCTTCCAGTAGTCCAGCAGGGTGTGCAGGGGGAAGCCCGCATACTCCGAGCCGCCGGTGGTGTCCCTCAGGGCCGGCATGTTCATCAGCACCGGCTGCGTGAGCTTTATGTCCTCGTGCAGCCAGAAGTCTTCCACGCTCGCTATGTGAAACACCAGGTCTTTGATGCATTGGAAGCGCTCACCGCCCAGCAGGGGGCGCGACAGCGCATCGTCCGGGGCCGCCTCGAGCACCGCCCACAAGTCGCGGCGGGCACGAACCAGGTAGTCGTACATCTCGAGGGTGTTCATGGCTTTCTTTTGTTCGGGATGACCTCGAGCGTCAGCGTGATCGTCTGGCCCACTTGCAGGCCCTCGGCCTTGCGGATTTTGTCCTTAAGCGGCACCACATACAGCCCGTCTTTGGGCCACAACGCGGTCTGCCACTCGGTCTGGCCAATCCGCACCTTCACCGGAATCATGCCCCAGCCATAGGTCAGCAACCGCTCAGCGCTCTTGATGGCCTGACTTTGCTCCTGGGGCACGGTCACGAAGTAATAGGGCGCGGGGCCCCGCCACTCCCAAATTTCCCCGCTGAAGCAAAGGCCCATGGCTACCAGATCTCCGTCCGCCACTCACTCCAGATGGCTTTTTCTTCGACTTCCTCCGGCATTTTGTAGCCAAAAGCCTTGAGGGCCAGCTTGATCTGCCCCACGTGGTAGCCCTCGTGCCAGAGCAGGTGCTGGAGCAGCAGGATGGGGTGGTCGTAGGAAGCATGTGGCCCTTTCATGGCCTGGCCGGTATGCAGCCGGTCTCGCACCGCCTCACACACGGCGTGGGCGCTCTGGTTCAGCGCTTGCTGAATGCGATCCGGTTCACGTTCGGCCACCCATTCCTCCCCAACCTGGCGAATGAGTTGGTTTATGCCCGTAGCGAACTCAGGCGCAACCTGGCCCAGCCAGAACAGACGGGTCTGCTGCATGTGTGCGTACTGCTCCGCAACGCTCGGGCTGCCCTCGAGGGCCTTCGCCTCCAAGCCTCCCTCCGGCAGTGCGTACAAGAGATTGAGCAGGATGGTGTTGCTGCGCTGGTACGAGTTCAACAGGGCCTCAAAAACCGAATCATTCATTCTGCCTCTCCTACATATTCGTAAATTGACCTACGAGTATGATTATAGCGTATTGAATCACAATCACTAGTTAATAACCCATCGCCGCGCCTCTTACCGGGTCGAGAAGCAGTGTGAATACCGAATCTGCTCAGAAGTGACCCAAAAGCGATATACAAGTCCCTCGGACGCGCCCCCTGGCGCGGCAAGGGAGGGGCGCGTTTAGCGCCGCTCACGCGCAGAGTTGGTAGAAGAAGAAAAAACACCTCCCCCAATGGGAGGTGTTCGAGGCAGAAGGGGCGGGTTCTACTTGACGAAGAGCATCTCGCGGTAGCTTGGCAACGGCCAGTATTTATCGGCCAGGATGCGCTCGAGCGCATCCGCTGCCTTCCGCACCTCGGCCATGGCGGGTAGCACGTTGTCTCGCATATGGTGGGCTTTTTCGTGCACCTCGTCCCCGCCCAGTTCGGCATTCTGCGCCTTGAGCTTCTCCAGGGCATCGGAGAGGGCATCGGTGGCTTCCACCACCTGCTTGATGGTGCGTTCCGCCGCACGGGACTTCACCTCGATTTCGGAAAGCTCGGCCAGGTAGCTCAGCGCACCGGGTAGGATCTGGGTCTGGGCAATCCACTCGGTGGTCTCGCCTTCGATGTTGACCTGCTTGAAGTAGATGTCGTACATGATCTCCTGGCGGGCGTGAATCTCGCGTTCGTTGAGCACCCCCAGGCGACCAAACAGCTTGATGTTCTTCTCGTCGGTGAAGTGTTCGATGGCATCAATGGCGGTGCGCAGGTTCAGCAGTCCGCGCTTGGCGGCCTCTTTGTGCCAGGCTGCCGAGTAGCCGTCGCCGTTAAAGATGATGCGCTTGTGCTGGGCATAGGCCTCCTTGATGGCCTCCAGTGCAGCCTGCTCAAAGGCCACTTTTTTCTTCATCTTGGCCTCAATCGAGTCCATCAGGGCATCAATGGCATCGGCCACAATGGTGTTGAGAACGGTGATGGGGAAGGAGATGCTCTGGCTGCTACCTACCGCACGGAACTCGAACTTGTTGCCGGTGAAGGCAAAGGGCGAGGTGCGGTTGCGGTCGCCGGCGTGTTTGGGCAGGGGGGGGAGTACCGGCACGCCTAGCTCGAGGACGCCCGCCTTTTTGCCCGAGCCCCCCTTGCCGCTAGCCAGCCGCTCAAAAATGTCGGTGAGCTGATCGCCCAGGAAGATAGAAATAATGGCAGGCGGCGCTTCGTTGGCGCCCAGGCGATGGTCGTTGGAAGCCGAGGCCACGCTGATCCGCAGCAGATCCTGGTGCATGTCCACCGCTTTGATCACAGCCGCGCAGAAGAACAGGAACTGCAGGTTGTCGTGGGGGGTATCGCCGGGCTCGAGCAGGTTGATGCCGGTGTCGGTGCTCATGCTCCAGTTGCAGTGCTTGCCGGAGCCGTTGATGCCAGCAAAGGGCTTCTCGTGCAACAGTGCCACCATGCCATACCGGCGGGCCGTGTTTTTGAGCACCTGCATGATCAGTTGTTGGTGGTCGGCAGCAAGGTTGGAGGGCTCAAAGATGGGGGCAATCTCGTACTGGCCGGGGGCTACCTCATTGTGGCGGGTCTTGACCGGAATCCCCAGCGCGTAGAGCTGGTTCTCCACATCGGTCATGAAGGAAAGCACCCGGTCGGGGATGGAGCCGAAGTAGTGGTCTTCAAGTTCCTGGCCGCGCGGCGGCTTGGCTCCAAAAAGCGTGCGCCCGGTCATGACCAGGTCGGGGCGGCGATAGTAAAACTCTTCATCAATCAGGAAGTACTCCTGCTCGGCCCCCAGGGTAGAGGAAACTTTGTTGGCCTCCACACCGAAGTATTTGAGGGCCCGCTGGGCGCTTTTGTTGAGGGCTTCGATGGAGCGCAGCAGGGGGGTTTTGAGGTCAAGGGCCTCCCCGGTCCAGCTCGCAAAAGCGGTGGGAATACAGAGCGTAGCCCCATTGGCATGGCGCATGATGAACGCCGGCGAAGTAGGATCCCAGGCCGTATAACCCCGCGCTTCGAAGGTGGCCCGCAGACCGCCCGAGGGGAACGAGGAAGCATCCGGCTCGGCCTGGATGAGCTCCTTACCCGTGAAGGAAGCAATTACCTTGCCTTCGGAGACGGGGGTATAGAAGCTATCGTGCTTTTCGGCGGTGTAGCCGGTCAGGGGGTGGAACCAGTGGGTGTAGTGGGTCGCGCCTTTCTCGAGGGCCCACTTTTTCATGGCCAGCGCGATGGTATCGGCAATGCTGGGGTCGAGTGGAGTGCCCTTTTCTATAGTGGCCTGGAGCGATTTCCAGACCGGCTTGGAAACCAGCTCGCGCAGCTCGTCTATATCGAGCACATCGCTCGCAAAAACTTCCCCAGCAATGTCGCTGGAAACCTGCCGCACGTCCTTGAACCGCCAGTTGCGGGCCGCCGAGATGACATCAAAATCGTGGTTCACATGACCTCCGTGGGGCGGTGCTGGGTCGCCTGGGACTGCTTAGATACTTTGTGCATCTAATAGTGTAGTTTTCTGACGTACCCCAGAGCAGCCGCTCGAGGTAACACATTACCATAAACCGTCAAAAATCAACATAGGTATTCAGGAAAAAATAATCAAACGTCACGAAATTTATGTACAAATTACACGTTATGCGGCCAGGTCACGTGGTTGATCGACTCGCGCTTGACTTATCTGCATATTACATATATGCTTTACGCATATAAGATGGAGAAGGAGTGGATTCCTGGTGAACCGACGCCCCCATGAAGAACAGCATTTTCTGGATAACTACGATGCCAGCATTTACGATAGGCCTTCGGTTTCGGTTGACGTGGTCATCCTGACCCTGCGCGAAGGGCACCTGCAAGCCTTGCTGGTCAAGCGTAAGGAGCATCCCTTCCTTAACTACTGGAGCCTGCCGGGCGGTTTCGTTCAAGTACACGAGTCGCTGGACGAGGCCGCTGCGCGGGTTCTGCGACAAAAGGCCGGGCTGGAGGGCGTGGTAGGGCTCGAAAGAGAAGGCGCTACCCATCACCCCATCTATCTCGAGCAGCTCTACACCTTTGGCAGCCCTGAGCGCGACCCGCGTACGCGGGTCATCAGTGTGGCTTATTACGCCCTGGTAGAGGCCAGCCACATCCGTGAAGTGGGCGAGGAGACCGCACTTTTCAAGCTGCGCATCCCGGAAGGAGTGGGCAGTGTGGAGATTTACGATAACAAACACAAGAAATATTCGCTGGCCTTCGACCACGCCGAGATTCTGGCCGTGGCCGTGCGGCGCATTCGCGGCAAACTCGGCTATACCCCGATTGGTTTTGAGTTGCTGCCCGAGCGCTTTACCCTGCGACAGCTACAGGCTGTCCACGAGATCATCCTGCAAAAAAAGCTCAACAAGGACTCCTTCCGGCGCAAGATGCTGGCCTCGGGGATGCTCGAGGCCACCGGCGAACTCGAGCGCGGAGTGGGCTTCCGGCCCGCCGAGCTGTACCGCTTCCGGAGGGGAGCATGAAAACCGCTGTATTCATAGGGCGCTTCCAGCCGCCGCACAGGGCTCACCTCGAGACCATCACCCGCGCTTTGGCTCGTTTTGATCGGCTGATTGTGGTGCTGGGCAGTGCGCTGTGCTACCCCACCCCCAAAAACCCCTTCAGCGCCGAAGAGCGCGAGGCCATGATCAAGGCAAGTCTGGATACAGAAGCAGCTCAGCGGCTTCACTTTGTGGCCGTACCGGACGACTTCTACGACGACCCCCGCTGGTTCCGCACGGTGCGCGCTGCGGTCGAGGCCATTGCTGGCAGCAACGCCGAAATCTGCATCACCGGCTACCACAAGGACGAGAGCAGCTACTACCTGCACGGCTTTGGCAACTGGCCCTTTGAGCCCAGTGGGGTGGCGAGCCCCCTCAACGCCACCGACGTGCGCAATAGCTATTTTGCCGGGAGCGCCGACTGGAAGGCCATGGTGCCCGAGGCGGTGCGGCAGTTCATGGAGCAGTTTGCCACCACGGCGGAGTTTGGCCGTCTGCAGGCCGAGTGGAAAACGCTCCAGTATTACCGTTCGCTCGAGCAGCGCTACCCCTATCCCATCGTGCACGTCGCCACCGACGCAATGGTGCTGGCCCAGGCGCAGGTGCTGCTGGTCGAACGCGCCGGTTCGCTCAGCAAGGGTGCCTGGGCCCTACCGGGGGGCTATGTGGAGCTGAAGGAGACCCTGCTCGAGGCCGCCTTGCGCGAGCTGCGCGAGGAAACCGGCCTGGCGCTAAAGCCCTCGCAGCTCAGCGCCACCAAGGCTTTCGACTACCCCGGCCGAAGCCTGCGCGGCAGGGTGATTAGCTTTGGCCACTTCTTCAACCTGGGCGATACCCCACCCCCTTTTGTGCAGGGCCAGGACGATGCAGCCCGTGCCTTCTGGCTACCCCTGCACCAACTCCCCCAGCACCAGGCCCGCTTCTTCGAAGACCACTACCAGGAAATCCGCTGGTTCCTGGAGCGTCATAACCCATGATCCACGCCGCAGACGTCCATAACCCTATCGTTCAAGAAAGGAGAGTGCTATGAACCCCCTCAACCCCCGCAACCTGATTCTCAACACCGACAGCTACAAAGCCAGCCACTTTGCCCAGTTTCCCAAAGGCATGACCTACGCCAGCTGGTACATCGAGAGCCGGGGCGGCGACTCCAACTTTGTACGCTTCTTCGGGCTGCAAGCCTTTTTGATGGAGTACCTGTCCAAAGGGGTCAGTATGGCCGATGTGGAGGAGGCCCAGGCCGTCTTTACCGCCCACGGCTTGCCCTTCCCGACCGACGGCTGGCGCTACATTGCCAAGGAGCTGGGCGGCAGGCTACCGGTGCGCATCCGGGCCGTGCCGGAAGGGGCGGTGATTCCCGTCCACAACCCGCTGGTGATTATCGAGAGCACCGACCCCCGGGTGCCCTGGCTGCCCGGCTGGCTCGAGACCGCCCTGCTGCGGGCGGTCTGGTATCCCACCACAGTCTGCACGATCTCGTGGCAAATCAAGCAGATTATCCAGGCCGCCCTGGAAAAAACCGCCGACGACCCCGAGGCCGAGCTGCCCTTCAAGCTGCACGACTTTGGCGCACGGGGCGTGAGCAGCCTCGAGAGCGCCGGTCTGGGCGGAATGGCCCACCTGGTCAACTTCATGGGCACCGACACCGTAACGGCCCTGATATACGCCCGCAACTACTACGGAGCCGAGATGGCCGGCTACTCCATTCCGGCCATGGAGCACTCCACCGTGACCAGCTTTGGCCGTTCGGGCGAAGCCCGGGCCTACCGGCAGATGATCGAGACCTTCGGCAAGCCGGGGGCGCTATTTGCCATGGTGATTGACTCCTACAACCGCGAGCACGCCGTGAGCCAGATTATCGGCGAGGAGCTGCGCGAGCTGATCCAAAAATCCGGGGCCACTGCGGTCATCCGCCCCGACTCGGGCGACCCGCCCTTTGTGGTGCTGCGCACGGTACAGACCCTGGAAGCCAGATTCGGCGCGACGACCAACAAAAAGGGTTTCAAGGTGTTGAATGGGGTGCGGGTGATTCAGGGTGACGGGGTCAATGCCGACACCATCCGCAAGGTGCTGTTTTTGCTCGAGCAGTGGGGCTATAGCGCCTCCAACGTGGCTTTCGGCATGGGCGGGGCCCTCTTGCAACACCCCCACCGCGACACCCAGAAGTTCGCCCAGAAGCTGCACCTGGTAACCGTAGACGGCCAGACCTACGGGGTAAGCAAGAGCCCGGTAGATGATCCCGGCAAACTTTCCAAGAAGGGGCGCCTCGACGTCATCCGCGATGAGCGCGGCATTCGCACGGTGGAGCTGGAAGCCGATGAGCCTGCCCAGCACCCCCAGAGCATCCTGCACACCGTGTTCGAGAACGGCGAAATTACCAGGCGCTACACCTGGGAAGAAGTGCGGGCGAACGGCTAGAGCACACTTACGCCCGGCCCTTCCCAGCCAAGCCCGAAGGCTCTAGCCCAGCTTGCCGCCAGGTCGGCAAAGCTGGCACGGGTACCCAGGTCTTTGCCGGCCATGCCGGGCCCCACAACCAGAAGCATCCCGTACTCGCGGGTGTGATCGGTGCCCCGGTAGGTGGGGTCGTTGCCGTGGTCGGAAACGATGAAAAGGTAGTCCTCGGGGCCCAGAGCTGCCCGAAACTCTGGTAGCCGGGTGTCGAAGGCGGCCAGGGCCTCGGCGTAGCCCTGGGGGTTGCGGCGGTGGCCGTACTTGGCATCGAAATCTACCAGATTGGTAAAGATCAGGCCCGAGAAAGGCTCACGCATCAGTTCCAGGGTGTGCTCCATGCCCAGGTCATTGCTGCCGGCCTTGACCTCGCGGGTAAAGCCCCGGTGGGCGTAGATGTCGGGGATTTTGCCCACCCCCACCACCTCCAATCCCCCGGCATAGATTACATCCAGCACATTGGGCGGAGGCTCCAGGGCAAAGTCTTTGCGTAGGTCTTCGCGGCGGGAGTAGTGGCCCGGCTCACCCTCGAAGGGGCGGGCAATCACCCGGGCGCAGGCCAGCGGCCCCACCAGCATCTCGCGGGCGGTCTGGCACCAGGCATAAAGCGTTTCCAGGGGCACCTTGCCGATATGTGCGGCAACCTGAAACACCGAGTCTGCCGAGGTGTAGACGATGGGAAAACCTGTGCGCAAGTGTTCGTCGCCGTAGTCGCGGATGGCCTCGGTGCCCGAGTAGGGCCGGTTGAGCAGGTAGCCCTCTACCCCGATGCGCTGGAGGTACTGCGCCAGAAAATCCTGTGGATAACCCTGTGGAAAAACCTGGAAGGGGTGCTCGAGGTGAATCCCCACAAACTCCCAGTGGCCGGTGGAGGTGTCCTTGCCGGGGTTTACCTCAATCATGCGCCCAAAGGCCCCCAAAGGCACTTCAACCCTGGGAAGGGTGTGAACCCCCGGTACGTGGCCCAGCCCCAGCGAGGCCAGGTGGGGAAGCTCGAGGCCGGTTTTGAGTACGGTGTGGTCGAGGGTATCGGCCCCTTCATCGCCAAACTGGGTGGCGTCAGGCAGGTAGCCCAGGCCCACCGAGTCCAGCACGATGGTGGTAATCTTCATGCCTCAAGCATACTGGAAGAGAAGTCGGCGCTCTGGCTTCTACCGCATACCTGGACGGGCAGCCTCGTCTGTGAAAAGCACGATAAGTGCTGTTTCACCCAGGCTCTTACGATTTGCCCGGGCATCGTCGCTTCAACCCCTCACCCGGCGACAGCGGTTACCGCCAGAACTGTAATATTTGGCAAAAGGAGCACCAAACCAGCCGGCGCTGTCGCCACCCTCTCCCGCAAGGGGAAAGGGGAAAACGATAAAAGCCTGCTGTTTCGCCAAACTTGCACATCACGGCTACAGACTTCCCGCTAAACTAAATGGGTTGAGGTGCCTCATGGCAGCAACATCACCGGTGCGCATTCCCAAAGGTTCGATTCGACAACAACTGGTACGGCTCTTTAGCGCTCTGCTCAAGCCGCTCTACTGGTGGTACGAGAAACGGGTCGAGGCCGAGGTACGCCAGGGGCAGGTTCCTAAGCACCTGGGGATGATTCTGGACGGCAACCGCCGCTTTGCCAGGGAGTTGGGCCTGGAAGCGCACCAGGGCCACGAGTTCGGGGTACAGAAGGCCTACGAAGTGCTGGAGTGGTGCCTGGAGCTCAAGATTCCTACCGTGACCATCTGGGTCTTTTCCACCGACAACTTCAACCGCAGCCAGACCGAAGTCGAGACGCTCATGCGCCTCTTTGTTCAGGAAGCCAAGCGCATGGCCCAGGATCCCCGCATTCATGCCAACGAGGTGCGGGTCAAGGTGATTGGGCGGCACGACCGCTTTCCCCCCAAGGTGCTGGAAGCCCTCGAGGAGCTGGAAAAAGCCACCGAACACCACAGCGGGATGCTCCTGAATATCGCCATGGGCTACGGGGGGCGGGAAGAAATTGTGGATGCCGTCAAGCAGCTTTTGCTCGAGGCCGCCAAGACCGGCAAGTCGCCGGAAGAACTGGCTGCCGAGCTGGACATGGAACACATCTCCGAGCGGCTCTACACAGCGGGCGTACCCGACCCCGACTTCATCATCCGCACCTCGGGCGAGATCCGGCTCTCGGGCTTTTTGCTGTGGCAGGCTGCCTACAGCGAGTACTACTTCTTCGATGCCTTCTGGCCCGCCTTCCGCAAGGTGGACTTCTTAAGGGCGGTGCGCGACTACCAGAAGCGCGAGCGGCGCTTTGGGAAGTGAGCACCCCGGCACTCACCGGGCCAGCGCTATCAGCAAAGCCAGCAACCCACCCGGCAGGAGCCCCAGCGCCACATAAACGCCCAGTCCCCGGGCCCCAAACGACAGCGCGGTTTTGAACGCGGTGTTGCTCAAAGCGGCCATTAGGATGGCGATGGAGGCCACCTGCAAGACCAACTGCCCATTGCCCGCCAGACGCGCCAGCGAGAGCGATATGGCGTCCACATCGGCCACCCCCGAGAGGGCGCTCACCACATAAACCCCCGTACTCCCGAAGACCTCGAGGCCCACACGGGTCAGCAGCTTGACCAGCGCATAGACCCCAGCAAAAAGCAAAGCGCTCTGGAGCTGCAAGGGGTTTTGCACGGGTACACTTTCCGACACACCCCGATCCCGCCGGGCCAGCCAGGCCGCCGTTAGCAATCCCCATAGCAGCCACACCAGGATCGGGAGCCAGAGCACCTGCAAGAGGGCGGGCGCCGTGGCGCTCCAGACCAGAATCCGCCCTAACATCATCTGGGAGGACAACACGGCCCCACTGGCCCAGAGCGGGTTCTGGCCGGGGTTCGCACGGCTCTGGGCCACCATCGAAAGGGTGACGGCAGTGGACGAGACCAGGCCCCCCAACAAGGCCGCTGCCCACAAGCCTTTGGAACCCAGCAAGCGCAGGGCCAGATAACCCACAAAGTTGACCCCGGCCACCAGCAAGACCACCTGCCAGATTTCACGGGGATTCCAGACCCCATAGGGGCCATAGTTGGCATCGGGAAGCAGGGGGTAGACCACCCCGAGCAGCAAGGCCAGCAACACCGCCGCCTCGACCTCGCTCCGCTCGATACCGCCCGCAAAAGCATGCAGCTCGTCGTGGAAGGCCAGGAACCCCAGCAGCAAGGCCCCCGCAAACAGGGCCGGCAGCACGGTGCCCAGACCGCACAACACCCCCAGCACATACACGGTCAGGGCAGCCACCTGGCTGGTGGCATCGCGGCTGTTTTTGAGCGAGTACACCGCCAGGCCTGCCACCGCCAATAGCCCCGCCGCCGGTAACCACAGGTTTGGCCCAAGGGCGCTTACTCCGCCCAGCAACCCCAGCAGGGTGAAGGTACGCACCCCCCCAATAGCCGAGCCCTGACGCTCGACTTTGGCACGTTCGCGCTCGAGGCCCACCGCAAACCCAATCAGGGTGGCGGCCAGCAAATGCCATAGCTGCTCTTGCACTTCTTTACGCTACTACTTTTTGAGCAATACAACGCCCCCACAGTAGTTGTTAGAGCTAAAGGGATTCCTGAAACCCTACGCGCCTGAACCTATCGGGTAATGCCATCCTTAACTCGAACACCCTGCGTACCCAAGGAGGTAGGAGGTAGGAAATAGGGTGCAGGCGTTGAAAACCCACCGCCTACCTACCCACCCCCCAATGCCCCTTGACGGAGTTGTCGAGCGGGTAACGAGTCGAAGAAGATGGTCTGTACAAGTGGTTTAGCGAGCCTGATCCGGCAAAGGGAGCACCGCCTGCACTGTAGTACCTGCACCAGGACTGCTTTCTATCCAGAAGCGACCCCCCAGACGCTCGATGCGCTCACGCATGGAAACCAGGCCCAGATGGCCCGGATACTCGCGCTGGTTGTCAAAACCCACCCCATCGTCGCAGACCTCGAGCCGCACCATGCCGTCTTCCTGCTGCAAGCGCAGGTGTACTTTGTGGGCTCTGGCGTGTTTGGCGATGTTGTTGAGGGCTTCCTGAGCTACGCGGTAAAGGGCTTCTTTGGCTTCCAGGCTCAGAGCAGGCTCGGGGCATAGACTGGCCTCGAGGCGAAGACCATGACGGGCCCTGGCAGCCGCGGCCTGCTTGGACAGGGCTGCGACCAACCCTTCTTGCTGAAGCGACTCCGGGCGCAACTCGAAGATCAAGGCCCGCATCTCGGCGGTGGCGGCCTCGGCCAGGTTCATCACGAAGTCCAGGGCTGCGGGGGCCTGTTCGGGGTTGCGAGCCAGTTGGGTTTTGGCGGTGCGTACCCCCAGCGCAATGCCATAGATGGCCTGTGAAACCGAGTCGTGCAGGTTGCGGGCCAGCTTCTGGCGCTCCTCGAGGGCCGCCTTGCCCTGGGCCTCGGCGTAGAGGCGGGCGTTGCGAATGGCCACGGCGGCCCGCCGGGCCAGCGAGGTAAAAGCCCGCTGCTCCTCGGGGCCCAGGGTGTGGGGACGTACGTTATCCACGCTAAAAACCCCAAACACCTCGCCATTCAGGCGTATGGGGATGTGCATGAAGGCCCTTATACCCTCGGGGTCGGTCACCTGCCGGGCTACCCGCTCATCCTGGTGGGTGTCCTGTACCACCACCGTCTCGCCGCTCCGGGCCGCGTGGACCAGCAGGCCACGCCCGGCATACTCGTTCATGGTCTGCACAAACTGCGAGGTAAACCCCCGCTGGGCGCGGGTAATGAGGTGCTGGTGGGTTTCATCCCAAATCAGGATGCAGCTTTTGTCAGCCCCCAGCAGATCCACACACACATCTACCAGCGCCTGCAAGACCTCATCGAGCTCGAGGGAGGCATAGAGCTTTTCGTCGGCCTGGTAGAGCGCTTCAAGGCGGCGCAGGGTCTGGCGGGTCTCGGTGAGGTCATGGGCTATGGCCGCTCCGTACATCTGGCCTTCAATTTCCAGATACAGGATGGAGTAGCGCACATACCGCCAGCTTCCGTCCTTACGTACCAGGGCTATCTCGAAGATGCCCGGCGCGGCGGTGCGGTTCTGCTGGATGCGTTCGGCCACCCACTCACGGTAGGGCGGCGCAATCCAGTCCAGGATGTCCCTGGCTTGCAGCTCCTCCAGGCTATAACCCAGCAAGTCCTGGGCCGCCCGGTTGGCGTACACCAGCTTGCGCTCGGTAGAGGCAATCAGAACCGCGTCGCGGGTAGCCTGCAAAAACCCCGCCAGGGTTCTGGAGTCAAGCTGAAGCAGGAAGTCACTCAAGCCCAATCAACCCTTCCTTGATGGCAAACAAAGCCGCCTGGGTGCGCGAGGACAGCCCCAGCTTGGACAGCAGATTGGAAACGTGGGTCTTGACGGTCAGCTCGGATAGCTCGAGCTGCTGGGCGATGCGCTTGTTAGACAACCCCCGCCCCACCAATCGCAGGATTTCGGTCTCCCTGGGGGTCAGGGCTTCGCGCATTTCGGCGGTGCGTACCTCCTGGGCCAGCCGCCTGGCGGCCTCGGGATGCAGCCGCACCTCACCCCGGCCTGCCGCATGGATGGCTTCCACCAGTTCTTCGGGGTGGGTATCCTTGAGCAGATAGCCCGTAGCGCCCGCATGAATGGCTTCGGTTACCAGGTGATCGTTCAACACACTGGTCAGGACAATCACCTCCACCTCGGGAAAGCGCGCTTTAATCTGACGGGTCGCCTGTACCCCGTCCATCACCGGCATCAGCAAGTCCATCAGCACCACATCAGGGTGCAAGGCGGCCACCTTCTCCAGCGCCTCCTGCCCGTTTTCGGCCTCGCCCACCACATAAAGCCCCTCGTCGGTAGCCAGAAACATCCGCAACCCCTGGCGCACCACCGCATGGTCGTCCACCAGCAAAACCCCCAGGCTTGCCTTTGGGCCGGGATGGCTCATAGTTTTAGGGTACACTGTGGTTGTCAGGCTCACCAGGGACATAGGTTTCTTGTGTCAGGAACCATAAAATTCGCTTCTGATGCCGAACCCTATAGGCAGGTAGAGGCTAAAAGCCCCTGCTGTAGAGCCCCAACCAACCGATAAGATAGCCTCTGTGCAAAACCGTACTCCCAACACTCAAATTCCCATCCTGGGCCCGGCCCGCTTCCAGAGCCCCCTGCAAAACCAGCGGGATGTATTTGTGGAGGACAACAGCCGGGTGTTGTTGGCTTCCATGCTGGATGAGCTGCAAAACCCACCCGCCACTTTCGAGCTAGCCGGCCCCCGCCGCCAGATTTTTTTCAACCCCGCCGAAATCGCTTGCGGCATCGTGACCTGTGGTGGGCTCTGCCCCGGCCTGAACGATGTGATTCGCTCGGTGGTGATGACCCTCAGCTACAGCTATGGGGTGAAGCGCATCTACGGGTTCCGCTATGGCTACGCCGGGTTGGCCGCCAGCCAGGGCATCGAACCCCTGCTCCTGACCCCCGAGATGGTACAGGACATCCACGACGATGGCGGCACCATGCTGGGCTCCTCGAGAGGCCCCCAGGAACCCGCCGACATGATCGAGCGCTTGCAGCAACTGGGGGTGCGAATTCTGTTTGCAGTAGGCGGCGACGGTACCCTGCGGGGGGCCTCGGCCCTGGCTCAGGAGCTACAGAAGCGGAACCTGGCCATCAGCGTGATTGGCATCCCAAAAACCATAGATAACGACATCGAGTGGATCGAGCGCAGCTTTGGTGTGGCCACCGCCGTCGAGGAGGCCACCAGGGCGCTGGAAGCTGCCCACGCCGAGGCCCGGGGAGCCTACAACGGCATCGGGCTGGTCAAGCTAATGGGCCGCCACAGCGGCTTCATCACCGCCCACGCCACCCTGGCCAACGCCGATGTAAACTTCTGTCTGGTACCCGAGGTACCCTTTAGCCTGGAGGGCTTCCTGGCCGCCCTGGAAGAGCGCCTGCTAACCCGCCACCATGCGGTTATTGCCCTGGCCGAAGGGGCCGGTCAGGACTTGATCGAAGGAGAAGTGACCAGGGATGCTTCGGGCAACGTCCGGCTGAAGGACATCGGGCATTTCCTCAAAGAGGCCATTGGCCGGCATTTCGACCAGAAGGGCCTGGAGGCCACCATCAAATACATTGACCCCAGCTACATCATTCGTAGCGTACCGGCCAACGCGGTGGATTCGGAGTATTGTCTGGCTCTGGGGCAGCATGCCGTCCATGCCGGCATGAGCGGGCGCACCGACATGATGGTGGGCTACTGGAACCAGCACTTTACCCATGTGCCCATCGCTATGGCCACGCAAAAGCGCAAGCAGATTGACCCCCAGAGCGAGCTGTGGCAACAAGTGCTGGGAGCCACCGGACAGCCCAGGGGGATGTGAGCGGGAAGCCGGTAGGCCGAACTTCCCCGCAATGATTTGAGGTCAGGGCCTCGAGGCCAGGTTCAAAACCACCACCCCCACAATAATCAAAACAATACCCAGAGCGATCACCCCGTTCATAGGCTCCTTGAGCAGCAACCAGCCCAACACTGCAATTAGCGCAGTACCCAGCCCCGACCAGACTGCATAGGCGGTGTTGAGCGGAATGGTCTTGAGCGCCAGGCTCAGAAAGTAGAAGGCGCTGGCATAGCCCATCACTACCACCACAGAGGGCCCAAGCTTGCTAAAGCCCTGCGAGGCTTTGAGACCCGTCGAACCGATCACTTCTGACACAATTGCCAGCAGCAGCAAAACCCAGCCGTTCACGAAACCTCCTTGACCTGTGCGGGTTTACTGTCGTCCGGTGAGACCAGCTTGAGGCCGATTACCGAACCAATCAGCAGCACCAGAAAGACGATTCGGCCCACGGTGGCGGGGTCGCCAAAAAAGAGAATTCCCACCAGCGCGGTGCCAAAAGCCCCAATACCCGTCCATACAGCGTAGGCGGTGCCCAGTGGAATGTGCTTGACAGCAACCACCAACAACCCAAAGCTGATAGCAGCGCAGACGAAAAAGCCGATGGTATAGGGCCAGTTGCTGAAGTTTTCCGAGAGCTTGAGGCTGGTAGCAAACCCTACCTCAAAGATTCCGGCAATAACAAGATAGACCCAGGCCATCACGCACCCCCGAATACCCGCAGCTCGATCACCGAAAGGATCAGGGTGGTCAGGAAGAATAAGCGCCCCCTGTTCACCGGGTCTTTGAAGAAGAAAATGCCCACCAGCGCCGTGCCGAAAGCGCCAATCCCGGTCCAGACTGCGTAAGCTGTGCCAACCGGGATGGTCAACAAAACGTGCGAGAGAATCCCCAGGCTCAAAGGCGCAAAAACGAAAAACCCCAGCGTGGGCAGCGGTTTCTTGAAGCCATCGGAGAGCTTCATCAGGGTGGTAAAGGCCACCTCGAAAAGCCCCGACAAAATCAGCAAGGCCCAGGCCATCAGACACCCGCCAGTTCCAGCATCCGCCGCAAAACCTCGCGTTTAAAATCACCCTCCGGCACCCCCAATTGCAGGATGTCAGCCATGAAGATGCCGTCGGTAGCCAGCATCGCTACCATTACATCGGGGTTCTGAGGAATCTGGGCATACCAGCGCTGCCACCGCTCCCGCACTACTTCCAGCAAACTGGGGTTCAGGGCCAGCGCCGCCATCATCCCCAGCAGCAGACCCTGCGAACCATCGTAGGAGCCGAGCTTCACGTAGGCCTCGGCAAAGGGTAGGCCGCTGGCTTGTAGGCTTTGCTCAAATGTATCCAACTGGTATTCCAGTAACCCCCGCACCAGTGCATCCTTGCTGGGGAAATGGTGGAGCAGTCCCCCTTTGCTGACCCCAGCTCCCCTTGCTACCGCATCCAGCGTCAGGGCCATTGCGCCTTCCTGCCGTATCACCTCCGCGGCGGCCTGCAAAATCCGCATCCTGGCTTCTATGGTTGGGTTTTTAATCTCTGTCATGTCTACACTCCAAACAAAATTATACCGTCTGGACGGTCTTGTGTCAACCGTCTGGACGGTACAATTTATGAGCAGGGAGGTTTAGGGGCCAAAGACCTACAAACTACCGGAATTGGGCTTCAGAAAAGCATCCGCTACTGCTTGCCCCCATCGCAATGCTCTTTCTCACTCGATAAAACCCTGGCTCAAGCGATACAATACGCTGCAATGATTCGCATCCTGCTTGCCGACGACCACGCACTGTTTCGCCAGGGCCTCAAAAGCCTTCTGGAGGCCGAGCCCGACTTCAAGGTGATGGGCGAAGCCAAAGATGGGCGCGAGGCCCTGCGCCACGCCCTCGAGGCCCACCCCGACATCATCCTGATGGACATCCAGATGCCCGGCCTCGACGGCGTACAGGCCACCCAGGAAATCCTCAAGGAATGGCCCCAGGCCAAAGTGATTATGCTGACGATGTATCGCCAGGACGGCTACGTCTTCGAGGCGGTGAAAGCCGGGGCGCGGGGCTACATGCTCAAGGACGCCGACGCCAAGGAACTGCTGGAGGCCATCCGGCGGGTCTACCAGGGCGAGGTCTTGCTGGATGCCGAGATGGCCGAGCAGATTATCCAGGACTTCAAGGCCAAGCAAGAGTCCACCCCCAAAGAGCACGCCGAGCTATCGGAGCGGGAAGTGCAAATTTTGCGCCTGGTTGCCCAGGGCTACACCAACCTCGAGATTGCCTCCGAACTCTCGCTCTCCGAAAAAACCGTGCGCAACCGCCTCTCCGACATCTTCCAGAAGCTACACCTGAACAACCGCACCCAGGCCGCCCTCTACGCCCTGCGCGAGGGCCTGGCGGAAAAGAGCGACGAACAGTAAGCCCAGGAGTGCTTTTGTGCTATCGTTTGCAACTGCCAAAAGCCCAAGCCATACACTGGGAGGTGGCAGCCGGACAGTAGGGTGTAGACGTTGAAAACCACCGCCTACCTCCCACCACCCACCCCCATCTGTTGAGCGTTACATCCCCACTGCACAGCCAGTACAAAGCCTGTATCATCAAAACCCGATGAGCAACCTTGCCACCGAGACCACCCTCGACCCCGTGCTACTGCTGGGCGAAATTGCCGAGATTGGCGGCGATACCGCCCGTGGAGCCTGGGTTGCCCGCCAGCTACGTGCCCAGGGGCTAGAGCCGCAGACCGACGAGCTGGGCAATGTGTGGGCCGGTCAGGGCTCCAGCCTGCTGGTCGCCCATATTGACACCGTACTGAGCCCCACGCCCTTACGCAAGGAACAAAACCGCTGGTATGGCCCGGCGGTAGGCGACAACTCCTCGGGGGTGGCGGTCTTGATGGCCCTGGCCAGCGAGCTGGTGGCCCTGGGCTGCACCGTAGCTTTCAACGTGGGCGAGGAAGGGCTGGGCAACCTGCGCGGAGCCCGCCAACTGGTCAAGCACCTGCGGCCCCGGCAGATGATTGCGGTGGATGGTTATCTGCCCGGCATTGTGAGCCGTTCGGCGGGTTCCTACCGGATGCGGGCTTGTTTCATGGGCCCCGGCGGTCATGCCTGGGGCGACCGCGAGGCCCCCTCGCCGGTGCCGGCGCTGGGGCAGACCCTGGCCCAGATGTACGCCCTCGAGCGCACCAGCGATACCAGCCTGAATGTGGGCAGGCTGTGGGGCGGCAAGGCCATCAACGCCATCCCCCAGGAGGTGGGCTTCGAGCTCGATCTGCGGGCCCTGGAAGCCCCGGTTCTGGCCCAGAAAGCCGCCCAGGTACAAGAAATTTTGATGGAGGCCGCCCGACGTTTCAACGTGCGGCTGGAGTTTGAGGTGCTGGGCGAGCGCCCTGCGGGCAGCACGGCCACCCCGGCCATGCTGGAGGCGGCCCGCAGAGCGCTGGGGGAGGTGGGCCTCGAGGCCCAGTTCACCGCGGGCTCCACCGATGCCTCGGCGGGCGTGGAGGCGGGCATCCCGGCCATCACCCTGAGTGTGTACCGTGGGGGCGGTGCGCATACCCCGGAAGAATGGGTCGAGCCTGAATCGCTGTATCTGGGCCTCCAGGCCCTCCGCAGCTTTATGCGGCAGCTCCTGCAAACATAACGCTTCTGTAACGACGGCTTTGCTACCCTCGCGCATGAGGGAGCCATGTCGAAGACCCGAACCTATTTGTTGCAACTCTGGCAAGACCCACGCGGCGTTTGGGCCGTGCTCAAGGATGAGGCAGGCGGACAACTCTACCAGTTTGAGAGCCTCGAGGCCCTTACCCAGTTCTTAGCGCAACTCGGCGAGCCTCTCTCCAAGCCCACCAACCCGACCGATGGCGTCGTCATGGGTCTGGAGTAACCCGTCTGTCGCAAATCAAAGAGTGCGATAGGATAGACGGGTGCGTGTAGGTGTTTTGAACTGTTGGCTTTCCGACCGCTATCTGCCTTTCTGGGAACCCTATTTGCAAGCGCTGGAGGTGGAAATCATACGCCCCGAAGAAGCTTCTGTGGAGCTTCCCTTTCCCCCTCCAATTCGCCGGGTGTTGGCACAGGTGTTCAGTCTGAAAAACCAGGGGGTGGACTTCCTGCTCTTGCCCGATGTGCAACTGGGCCAGGAGGCCCGCAAGGGCAACCCCTCCCCCTGGCTGGTGGGTCTGGATGCGACCCTCGAGCAGCTTGTACCAGGACTCCCCCCGGTGCTGGTGGTTCCCGCCGAGCTTTCACCGGAGGTAGCCGGCCTGGCGGCGCAAATCGGGCAGAACCTGACCCAGAACCCCATGCTGGCAAGGCGGGCCCTGGAGCGCACCAAACGCCTGCTCCACCCCTCCTTTACGCCCCCCAAACAGTCGGGAACACACTTGATTGGGCTGGTAGCCCAGCCCATGCTGCTCTGTGACACTGAATGGCTCAGCGCCTTGCAAGCAGGGCTGGCCCAGTACGAACTGGGTCTGTTCCTGGCCGACAAGGCCCCTGCCGAACTTCGCCAGGAAGGGGCCCACCTGGAGCTCAAACTGGAGCTTCCCACCGACCTCGAGGCCGCCGGTATGCACCGTTACCTCTCGAGGCTGGGGAAGGTGAAGGGCCTCCTCTACGTGCACGATGCAGACTACCTGCCCCTCCCGACCCCGCTACGCCGTTTGCTCAAAAAGGCCCCACCCCCCAAGCCCTGGCGCATGGTGGGTCTGGAGCCCCCGTGGGAGCAGGTTGCTGGCGAGTTCGCCCAGTATCTCCAACCTTAGCCCCATGCAGCCAAACTGGGAAAGGCTCACGCTTCAAAACCCTCGAGAGGAATAAAGTGGTGCAGATGCAGTCGAACCCGCAAGTCCAGCCCCCCATCAGAACTGACCGGTCAGTTTTTGGTCCCCTCCTGGCCCTGATGCCCTACCTGCGGCGCTACGGCCCACAGTACCTCTGGGGCATGCTGGCCGGAATAGCCTCGGTGGGGGTGGCAGCCCTGTCGCCTTATTTCCTGCGCCAGGCCATTGATGCCATCCGGGCCGGGGAGGCGTACCTGGTCTGGGTCTGGGCTATTGTGGGGGCCGCCGTGGCCTCGGCCATTTTCTCCTGGGCCAACCGGCAGCTTTTGGTGGTGGCCAGTCGCTATATCGAACATGACCTGCGCATGGATCTGTTCCAGAAAGCCCTTTCGCTGGATAGCTACTTTTACAGCAAAAATCGCATTGGCGACCTGATGAACAAGTTCACCACCGACCTGGGCGCGGTGCGCGAAATGCTGGGTGGGGGCATCAACATGGGCAGCCGCCTGTTGATGTTTGTGGTGTTTGCGGTGGTGTCCATGTACCTGGTGAGTGTGCCGCTGGCGCTGGCTTTGTCGGTGGTCTTCCCGGTGATTTTTGCCGTTATGTACTACGTTTTGCGCCTGATTGACCAGCGCTACCGTGAAAGCCAGGAATCCTTCGACAGGATTTCCACCCGCGCCCAGGAGAACTTTTCCGGCATTCGGGTCGTCAAGGGATTTGCCCTGGAAAAGCGCGAGTTGAGGGCCTTTCAAGCGCTCAACAAGGACTACATCGCCAAAAGCCTGGCCCTCACCCGCGTGGACGGCCCGGTACGGGCCCTGATGGGGCTCCTGATGGGCTTTGCCGCCCTGATTGTGCTGTGGATGGGCGGTGGGATGGTCATCCGGGGTGAGATGACCGCCGGACAGTTTGTGCAGTTCAACGCCTACCTGATGATGCTGGGCTGGCCGATTGTAGGGCTCGGCTGGACCCTGACCATCTTCCAGCGGGGCTCGACGAGCTACAAGCGTCTGGAGGAGTTCTGGCACGAGCCGGCCCGTATTGCCAACCCGCCGAATGCCCTTCTCGCGCAAGGGGAGAAGGGGGTGGCTGAGAATTTTGTCTTACGGGGGGAGGTCAAGTTCGAGGAGGTGAGCCTCGAGCTTGGGGGGCGCAAGGTGCTGGAGGGCATCACCCTGACCATTCCCGAGGGCACCACCCTTGGCATCACCGGGCGCACCGGCAGCGGCAAGACCCTTTTGGTGAGCCTGATTCCCCGCCTCCTGGATCCCACTGAGGGCCGGGTACGGGTCGGGGGCTACGACGTGAAGGATTTGCCCCTGGCCACCCTGCGGCGGGCCATCGGGATGGTGCCGCAGGAACCCTTCCTGTTCTCCGATACCCTGGCCGAGAACATCTGCTTTGGGCTTCCTGAGGTGGATCTCGAGCGGGCCGAGTGGGCCGCTAGGCTGGCCGGGGTTCACGACGACATCATGAGTTTCCCCAAGGGCTACCAGACCTCGCTGGGTGAACGCGGCGTAACCCTTTCGGGCGGGCAGCGCCAGCGCACCGCCCTGGCCCGCGCCCTTGCGCTCAGGCCGCCCATCCTGATTCTGGACGATGCCATGAGCGCCGTAGACACCGAAACCGAGTCGCGGATTCTCTCCGGCCTCAAGAGCGTACTGGGCCAGCAGACCACCTTCCTGATTGGTCACCGCACCTCGACCCTGCAGTACGCCGACTGGATTGTGGTCTTGGAACACGGCAAAATCGCCGAAGAGGGCACCCACGATATGCTCCTGGCCACAGGGGGCATTTATGCCGAACTGGACCGTATTCAACGCTTGCAAGCGGAGGTAGATTAGCGCCCATAGTCCATAGCGGATAGCCGAGAAAAAGCTATAAGCCATAAGCAACTAGCTATCAGCAGCGGAGCCTTATGCACGAAGAAGAAGCCTTTAAGAAGAGTTTTGACGCCAAACTGGCCCGGCGCATTTTGGTGTATGTGCGGCCCTACTGGAAACAAGTGGGGCTGGCCTTGCTGGCCCTGGTGGTGGGTACCCTCACGGCGGCCTCGACCCCGCTTTTCCTTAAGTACGCCATTGACCACGCTATCGTGCCGCGCGAGGTGCTACCCCTGGCCCAGCGCTACGAAACCTTGCTCCTCATCTGCTCGCTGTTTCTGGCGGTGCGGGTGGTGGACTTCATTGCCAACTACGCCCAGACCTACCTGATAAGCTGGGTGGGGCAGCACATCCTCTACGACCTGCGCTCGGAAATCTTCGCCAAGCTCCAGCGCCTGCACCTCGGCTACTACGACCGTAACCCGGTGGGCCGCCTGATGACCCGCATCACCTCCGATGTGGACGCCATCAACCAGTTCATCACCGGCGGGTTGGTGGGGCTTATTGCCGACTTCGCCCTGATTATGGGCCTGATGACCTTCATGCTGGTGCTGGACTGGCGGCTGGCGCTGGTGGCTTTTGCCATCATGCCCATATTCCTGGCTGTGACCACCTGGATTCGCAACGGCATGCGCGATGCATACCGAGCCATGCGGCTGCGGCTGGCCAGGGTCAATGCTTCGCTCCAGGAAAACCTGGCCGGGGTACAGACCACCCAGCTTTTTGTGCGGGAACCCCAAAACCAGGCCCAGTTTAACCTGCTCTCGAGCGACCTCCGCAGGGCCTGGGTGGATATCATCAAGTGGTTTGCCCTGTTTTTTCCGCTGGTGGGCTTTATGGGGGAAATCACCGTGGCCCTGGTGCTGTGGTACGGGGGCGGCCAGGTGGTGCAACAGGCCATTACCCTTGGCTTGTTGGTAGCATTTACCGATTACGTGCGCCAGCTCTTTCAGCCCCTGCAAGACCTCTCCGACAAGTTCAACATCTTCCAAGCAGCCATGGCCTCGGCAGAGCGTATTTTTGGACTCCTGGATACCGAGGAAGAAGTAGACGACAAGCCCGACGCTAGGCGAGTTGAACGTTTCCGGGGTCAGATTGAATTCGAGAACGTATGGTTTGCCTACGGCAAGCGCGGGGAGGCTAAACCCGATGGAGCCATGAGCAGCCCAATAAAAGCAGAGGGTGCAGGGGATAGCAGGCTGGGGCCCTCAGCCCTGAGCCCTGAGCCCAAAGACGACTGGGACTGGGTGCTGCGGGGGGTGAGCTTCCGGGTGCGGCCCGGCGAGAAGATTGCCCTGGTAGGCGCTACCGGCGCGGGCAAGACCAGCGTGATTAGCCTGATTGCCCGCTTCTACGACGTGCAGCAAGGGGCTGTTCGGATTGACGGGGTGGATGTGCGCGACTATGCCCAGCGCGACCTGCGCCGGGCCATCGGCATCGTGCTGCAAGACCCTTTCTTGTTTAGCGGCAGCATTGAGTCGAACCTGCGGCTAGGGGACGATGGCATCACCGCAGAGCGCATCCGCGAGGTCTGTGCTTTTGTGGGCGCCGATGAGTTCATCGAGCGACTGCCCCAGGGCTACCAGACCGTGCTGCATGAGCGGGGGGGCGGCCTTTCCACCGGACAAAAGCAACTGCTGGCGCTGGCTCGAGCCATCCTGCACAACCCCGACATCCTGCTGATTCTGGACGAGGCCACCGCCAACGTAGACTCCGAGACCGAACAAAAGATTCAGGCCGCGCTCTACCGGGTGATGGAGGGGCGCACCTCCATTGTGATTGCCCATCGCCTCTCGACCATCCGCCATGTAGACCGGATTCTGGTCTTCCGCAAGGGCAAGCTGCTCGAGGAGGGCAGCCACGACGAGCTTTTGCAAAAGGGCGGCTACTACGCCAAGCTGTACGAACTTCAGTACGTGCACGGAAGCGGCGACTGACGGTATTTCCCACTTCCGACCAATACGCACACCTCCTCATATCAAAGTATCAAATTTGTCGATGGCTAGAGCGCTCTTCACAAATCTCGAGCCAATCAGGACTCAGAATTCTACGTCCTGGACAGAACAGTGGCCGCCCATCCCAGCGGCCACGCCTGCGAAGAGCGCGGTAATAACGGCACTATTATCCTGAATTGCTGGTATTGCCACCTTCTCCCGCAAGGGGAGTAGGAAAAGGATTCAGGTAGATCTGGTATCAGAGTGCTTCCAGCGCCTCACGCTGACGCTCAATGAGGGCTAACAGGCGGGAGAGCAGGGCTTTTTCGGCCAGAATCACCAGCCCTTTTTGCCTCAGGGGTACCAGCACCAGTACCCACTGGGGCAGCGAAATAACCGAGAGCTGGGCCGACTGCCCGGTGAGTTCGTTGGCCAGATTCGAAAGATCGTCGAAGACCATCTGGGCACTGCCAGAGGCAAAAGGCAGGCTTCCGGCCACCACCTGGCCCGCCTCGATGAGGGCAACCGCCTCCACCCCACGTATCTGAAACTGGGCCAGCACTTCAGCCTGAACCGATGAGACAGGGGTCAAGGCCGGGGGCTGTGGCGCTGGGGTGGCTTCGGGAGCGGGTTTGGCGGGTTCGGGCCGGGAAGGGGTGCTGAGTTGGGTGGGGGACTCGAAGACATCCAGCAAGGACTCGAGGTCGGCCCCCTTGAGCTCTTGCAGCAGGCTCTGGGCTGCCGCATGTTCCTGGGCTAGCTGAGCTTCCAACCGTTCGGCCTCTTCCAGGGCCCGGCGCACCTCGAGCAGGCCGCTCACCCCCAGGCGGGGCAGCCGGTCAGAGGCCGAGAGCAGAAAATCGCAAAGGGGCTTCAGGCGCAGAACTGTTTCGCCGCCGACGCTTTTGTGGGTGTTGTAGGCCTCCAGGAGCGCACCGATGCGCCCACCCAGCTCGGCCCGCAGGGTTTCCTGGGCCCGGCGCAGGCGGCCCAGCAAAGTGTGAATTTCGGTCAGGTCGGGCAGCTCGCCAGTCTGGAGGTAGGCCCGGGCCTGGGCTACCTTGTCCTCGAGTTCTTCGCCCCCCAGGCCCTTCATGCTGCGGGCTGCCATCTCGTATCGCGAGAGCTCCTCGGCTATAGCGGCCCGGCGGGCGGCAATCAGCTCGCCCAGCGCCCGCTCCAGGGGGGTGGGGTCGGCGATGCGGCCCTGGGCCAGCGCTTCGCGGGTAGCCTGCAAGGGCTGCTTGAGTTCGATCAGGGACTCCTTGAGGGTCTGCTCGAGGGTGCGAATGCGCGCCTCGAGGGCATCCAGCTTGCTTGCTACCAGCCCCTTGGCCTTGTCCACCAACTGCCCCACGGCCCGCTCGAGTTCGGCCAGGCTACCCGTCCCCTGTTCAATCTGCTGAATGAGGTTCTTTTTGTCCAGATCAAGAACCTCGAGGGTGGGCAGGGCCTGCACCGTCGCTCGCAAACCCATCCGCTTGAGGCTTTCTTCTTCGCGCTCACGCGCCAGGTGGGACAGCAGCTCGGAGAGTTCCTGGCGCAGGGTCTGGAGTGCAGACTCGGAAATGTCCACGCCCGCCAGAGCCATCATGAAAGACTCCACCCGCGGGTGCCCCCGGAAGGGCGAGAGGGCATGTTCAGCTTCGGTGCGCAGGGTGGCCAGGGCGTGTTCAAGGCGGGCCTGGCGCTCGCGAATCTCACGGTTGGCTTTCGCTTCGGCCTCGAGGCTTTCCACCGCCCGCTCCAGCTCCGAGAGCTCCTGTGGCAGCCCCCCGGCATGCAACGTTTCCAGCACCACCGCCAGTCGGGCCTGAACCGGGGCGGCCTTATCAGGGGCCAGATCGAGGCGCCCCAGCCGGTCAGCCAGCCACTCGTAGCGTACCCGCGCTTCGGCCAGGGCTTCGGTATGGGTGGCCTTTAGTAATTCTTCAAAGGCTTTCAAGCGCTCACCCAGGGGGTTCCCGGCCCCCAGTTCAGCCTGCAGGGTAGCCAGTTCGCTGGCAATTTTTGGAAAGCCCAGTACCGCCGCATAGCGTTCTTTGAGGGCCTCGAGGTGCCGGGTATCCTCGGCCAGGTCAATCTCGCGGATGCGCGACTGCTGCTCGGCGGTCAGGGCGTCGAAGTCGAGCTCGAGCACCAGGGCTTCGTCATTGAAGTCGTCGGCTGCCTCTTTGGCCATTGGAGGCGCTTCGATGGTGGGGTCTTTGATCACCACCTGGGGCTCGGTGGGGCGATCCGCTGCCGGAAGGTCTTCAATGGTGTCCAGCGTGATGACCGCCTCGCTGGGCGGGTTTTGCACCACCGACGACTCGACCAGCTTGCGCATCTCGGCAGCCAGGGCCCGGGCCCTTTCCACTTCCGCCGAAGCCAGGGTTTCCTGGGCGTGCGCCTCCTGAATCTGGCGAATCAGACCTTCCAGACGCTTTACTTTGGGGCCGCCCACGCTCTGCACTCGTTGCAGGGAGACCTCGAGATCGGCAATGTCGCGGGTCTGGCGCAGCAGGGCCGACTGGAGCCTTTCCTCGAGCGCTGCCAGTACTTCCTGCCCTTCGCGCAGCAAAGCCCGCACCGCCGAGGCCTCGGGGTCTTTTTTGATCACATTGATCAGGCCACGCAAACGCCCTACCTCGGGCCAGTCCAGATACAGGCTAAAGCGCTTGAGGCCGGCCTCGAGGTCGGCCAGTACGCCTTTGGCATGGGCCGAAAGCTTGTCTGCACTGGCTTTAGTACCGTTCCCCCCGCCGATGCCCAGTTCCTTAAGCATCTCTTCAATGCGACTGCGGGCCGCATTGGGGCTCATTTTGGTCTGAAGCTCGCGGTAAACCAGGCGTTTGAGAATCACCTCGGCCTGGGATGCATCGAGCTTGTCCGGGCTGATGCCCAGCCGACGCACCCCTTCTTCCAGCACCATCCGGGTGCGCTCGCCCAGCATGGGCTCGAGGGATCTACTAAGAGTCTGATACAGCGACAAGCCCTGACCTCCAGATAAAACCATAGGATACCCGCACTAAACCCAGTGTATAGCGCACAAAAAAGTAGGGTGGTTCAAAACGACATTAAGAAACCCTCACAGCCGGGTTAAGGTTCCTTCAATTTTCATGGTTTACCTCATCCTGGACACAAGCAATCCTGAGGGTAGTTCTCATGGGGCAAAAACGCCAGGAATAACCCTGCGAAAACCAAGGTTGTATAGCGCCCTTCACAGATAGCGCGGCCACTGCTCTGTTCAGTCGAGCACCTAAAACACTCTGCATCCTGTAGGAGGTAGACGTCAGAAGCCCACCACCCACTTCCCACCCCCACCTTATGGGTTCGCTGAAAGTTGGTACGGGAGACCTCACCTGCATTCTTGTAGTGCCGTTTAGCCGACCGGTTGTTTGGCGGCAGCCTCCACCAGTGCGCGGAAAATTCCCCACTGCTCCGGCAGCAGCTCAGGGTGCCACTGTACCCCCAGGTAGAAGGGGTGGCCCTCCAGCACCACCGCCTCTACGATGCCGTCGGGCGCGGTGGCGACTGGGCAGAGCCCTGGAGCCAGGTCTTTGAGGGCCTGGTGGTGGTAGGAGTTCACCCGAAAACGAGGCGCAAAGAGCTTGTTCAGGGGGCTCTGGCCGGTCTGTTCGACGCTGTGGCCCAGCACCGGCGGCTCGGCTTTCTGGTAGTGCTGCACGGTACGGAAGCCCTGGGCGGGCAGATCCTGGTAGAGGCTACCCCCCAGGGCCACGTTCATCACCTGTACCCCCCGGCAAACCCCCAGGGTGGGGATGCCGTGCTGGGCGGTGTAGCGAGCCACAAACAGCTCTAGGGCATCGCGCTCTAAGCTCACCTCGCCCATCTCCGGAATGGGCTCCTCGCCAAAGTGAGCCGGGTCTACATCCACGCCCCCCGGCAGCAAGACCCCATCGAGTTTGTGCAGCAGGGCAGGCAGTCTATCGCTAGCCTGAGGGGGAAGGATTACAATGCTCGCACCCTGGCTTTCCAGCGCCCGTATGTAGGGCTCGAGCAAGCCCCAGATTTTGGTACGAAAAAGACCTTCTGTGCTGCGCGACTGAGGGGTCACACCGATGAGCATGTCCCAATCCTACACCGCCCTGCGACCTGAGTTTAGAGAAGCCCTCAAGGAAGCGGCCCGCCTCTTCCCCACCCCGTTTTATGCCTACGACCTGCAAGTCATTCTGGATCGGCTGGAGCGTCTGCAAAAAGCCTTTCCGGGCGCCGAAATTTTCTATGCCATGAAGGCCAACCCCCGCCTGGGCCTGCTGCGGCGGCTGCTCGAGCAGGGGGTTTTTGTGGAGGCCGTAAGCCTGGGCGAGGTCTACCGGGCCTACAAGGCTGGTTTCCAGCGCAACGAGGTGTTGCTGAATGGGCCCGTGAAGACCCCGGCCATGCTCCTGGAGCTCAACCGGATTGGCATCCCGATTCTGGGCCTCGACTCCCTGGCCGACCTGAGGCGGGCCATCAAGATGCTGCCCAAGGCCCGGGTTCTTTTAAGGGTCAACCCCGATCTGCCCATCGCCACCCACGACCATCTGGCCACTGGGCGCGGCGAGAGCAAGTTCGGCATTTTGCCCGAAGAGGTGGGGGCCGCCCTCGAGCTAGCCCGCCGCAGCCGCCTGGAAGTGCTGGGCCTGCACATTCACCTGGGGTCGGCCCTCGAGCACCCCGAGGACTACCGGGCGGGCTACGCGGTAATGGACGCGCTCTACCGCACCCACGGTCCCTTTCAGGTGATGAACCTGGGGGGTGGTTTTGGGCTGGGCCTCGACCTGGGGGCGTTAGGAGCACAGGCTGCCGCGCTGGCCCGCAAACATAGCGCCGAGCTATGGCTGGAGCCAGGCCGCTATCTGGTCTCGGAAGCCGGGGTGCTGCTCACGCGCTGCTGGGGTGTCAAGCGCACCCGGCGCAACTACCTGCTCATTGACGCGGGCATGAGCCAGCTGATCCGGCCCATGCTCTATGGCGCCATTCACCCCGTGGAGCCGCTCTACAAAAACCCCGTCAAAGCAACCTACGACCTGGCGGGCCCGGCCTGCGAGTCGGGGGATGTGCTGGCGCGGGATGTTACCCTGCCCGAGCCCAGGGAGGGCGATCTGCTGGCCATCCTGCTAGGCGGGGCCTACGCCAGCAGCATGAGCAGCAACTACCTCGACACCCCGCGCCCTGCCGAGTTGCTCTGGATCGGCCAAGGCTGGGAAGTGATCCGGCGGCAGCAGACCTGGGAGGCGCTGCTGGAAGATGAGCTGTAAGTCCTATACCAAACTTCACAGGAGTGACCGTCCACGAAAATGAAAATACGTCTAGACCCATACGCAGGTTGCGCACTCAGGCAGCCACTGTTCTCTCCTGGACACAGAATTCTGAGTCCTGGTTGGCTCGATTTTTGTGAAGAGCGCTCTAACTCTGTGCATTCGGTATGACCACCCAGAATCGCCATCAGCGTGCAGCTTCCGCCTTGCGCTGGGCTTCTTCCAGGGCCTGACGGGCGGGCACGTTGCCCTTGAGGGCTTTTTCTAGGGCTTCTTCCAGGAAGTTCCGCCAAACTGCAAACTGCGGCACCCGGGGGCGAGGCTGGGCCACCGCCACCTGCTCGAAGGCCACCTTGCGGTAGGGGTTCTCGCGGTAGAAGGCTTCCAGCAAGGGCGTCGCCGACTTGCGCAAGGGCACGTAGTAGCTGGCCTCCACCCAGGTCTTGATGTTCTGGGGTTCCATCAGGAATCGCCAGAACTCGAAGGCCCCGCGTTGCTGCTCCGGGCTGGCCCCACGCAGCACCACCAGTTGCGCCCCGCCCAGGGGCACCTTGCCGCCCGGTTCACGGGGGATGGGAGCCACACCCAGCTTGAAAACGAAGGAAGCATTTTCGGCAGCCGGCCAGTTGGCAATCGAGGCCATCACCATCATGCCCTTGGTGCGGATGAAATCGGTCTGGGCAAAGAAGCTCTCGGAGAGGTTGCGCACACTGGTACTGCCTTCGCGTCCCAGGCGCTGCAGGAACTCGAGGGCCTCCACCACTTCTTTGGAGGTAAAGTTGGGCCGTCCGTCCGCCGTAACCAGGTTGCCCCCCCGGCTGGTCACCTGGGCCTCAAACGTCCACGACTCCGACAGGGCAATAAAGCCCTTGGAAGTACGACTCGTGAGCCCCTTGGCCGCCTGCTCGAACTCCCGCCAGTTGCTGGGCACTTTGAGCCCCCTGGCCCGCAGTTGGTTCTCGTTGAAGAAGAGCACCGGGGTCGAGGTGTTGAAGGGCAGCCCATAGCGACGGCTATTAATCAGGCCATAATCCCAGGCAGCCTCGAACAAGTCGTCGGTGAAGGCTTTGGGCAGAGCATTCGCCAGTTCATCCAGCGGCAGCACCACCCCCTCGGCCACCAGGCGGGGGAACAGCAGAATCTCAGCCTGGAACATGACCGGGGCGCCACCGGCCCGCAGGGCCGCCAGGAGCCGGGTCTCGCCCTCGCGGTAGTCGCCGATCAGGCGCGGCGTCACCCGGTAGTTACGTTGCGAGGCATTAAAGGCGCTCGCAAACTGCGCGATCACTCGCTCGGCAGGCCCATCCATGCTATGCCAGAACGAAATTTCGGTCTGAGCCGAGGCCAATCCGGTTAGCAACACCAACGAAGCTAGCAGACGCTTCACACGTTCCTCCTGTGAGTAGCTCTATTCTACGCACAAATAGAAAACCATCCAGCCATCAGCAGGGGGTCAGGGGCAGACATGGGGACACCGGTGTTTCTCCACCTGGAAGCGAAAACCCCGGCTCTCACCGGGGTTGCTTGGCTAGCGCCGCTCCACGGCGTTGGCCCTTCGCTGGGCCTCTTCCAGCACCTGCCGGGGGTCGGCGTTGCCTTTGAGGGCCCGCTCGAGGGCATCCTCCAAAAAGCTGTACCAGACCGTAAACTCGGGGTCTTGCAGCCACACCTCCGCGTGTTCCACCTGGCTAAAGGCCACCCGGCGGCGGGGGTCTTCGCGGTAGAAGTCTTCCAGCAACGGCTGAGCGGCCCGGCGCATGGGCATGTAGTAGGTAGCCCGAACCCACCTGGCGATGTTGGCTGGCTCCATCAGGTAACGCCAGAACGCCACCGCACCCCGCGCCTGCTGCTCACTGGCCCCCCGCAGCACCACCAGCGTACCCCCAGCCAGCGGCACTTTGCCGCCTTCCGAGCGCGGCACGGCTGCCACGCCCAGCTTGAAGGGGATGGGCGCCCGGTTTTCAATAAGAGGCCACATGGTAATGGGCGCAATGCCCATGAAGGTTTTGGTACGCAAGAAGTCCGCTACCGAGAACTGCGCTTCGGCGATGTTGCGGCTCTGGGCGATGTTGCGCTTCACCAGGTCTTGCAGATACTGAAGGCTCTCCACCGCCTTGGCGTTGGTGAAGTCGGGGCGGCCCTGTCCGTTTACAATGGAACCCCCCCGGCTCATTACCAGCACGTTGAAACTGTAAATGTCACTCGAGACCGTGTACCCCTTGGCGGCACGGGTGGTGAGGCGCTGGGCTGCCGTGGCTACATCGTCCCAGGTGCGCGGGGCCCCCAGGCCACGGGCGGCAAACTGGTCGGCGTTATAGAAAAACACCGGGATGGACAGGCCGATCGGCAGGCCGTAGGTACGGCCTCGCAACCTGCCAGTCTCCAAAAAGCTCGGATAAAAATCGCCTGGCAGGTTGCCCAGATAATCGTCCAGGGGCAGGGCCACGTTATCCTGCACCATCCGGCCTAAAAAGGAGATTTCGGCATGGAACAGCGCCGGTGCACCGCCCGAACGTAGCGCCGCCAGCAACTTTAGGCCCCCCTCGCGGTAGTCACCCACAAAGCTCGGCACAATGCGGTACTCCCGCTGCGAGGCATTGAACTCACGGATCATGCCCTCCAGCACCTCCTGGCCGGGCGGCCCTGCGGTATGCCAGAAGGGAACCTCTACAGGGCGTTGGGCCCAGGCCAGCCCCAATCCCACCACAAGCAACATCAACTGACGCATGGACTTAATCATCCTCCACGGTTTGCCTTTGCAAACCCTCATCAGTTTGCCATACCGAGGATGAGAAAGGCGCTCAAGAGGCTAAAGCCGGGTATAGGGCCGAGGGATTGAGGGTCAGGAGAAGGCTATAGCTGGGTACTGCCACTACTTGTAGTGAGGAACGACAAGCCTCATCTCGGCTCTCAGGCTTTTGGAGCGCTCTTCACATACTCAGAACGGTGACGCGAACACAAAAACCCAGTCAAAAGTGTTATTTCGAGCGCAGTGAGGAATCCGATGCGCTACCATCCCCAACATTCCCAGCCTTGCGCCGTGCCAGATTTCTCGTCGGCTAACGCCTCCTCGGAATGACGGGTGTATTGGTTGTTGGATTCGATGATCCTTGTGCTATAGACGCAGCCGTTCTCTGTAAGAGCCTGCTCAACCCTTGAGCCCTTCCTCGAAGGTCTCCACAATCCGCCGCTCGTAGAGCAGGTAGATGATGATCAAAGGCAAAGTGGCAGCCAGGGCAGCTGCCGAGAGCGGCCCCCAGTCGGCAGGGTTCTGGCGCTGCAAATCGGTAATCCAGGTCTGCACGGTTTTGAGTTCCTTGCTACCGGCCACAATGCGCGGATAGAGCACCAAATTCCAGTGGGCGGCAAAGGCCAGCACCCCTGCTGCAATCAGTTGAGGGCGCAACAGCGGCAACAGAATGCGCGTGAGCAACACTCGGTGACCTGCCCCGTCCAGCCGGGCGGCTTCCAGCAGCTCTTCCGGCACAGTGCGCATCCCCTGGAAGAGCAGGTACACAATAAAAGGACTCGCCGCAAAGGGGAGCACCAGGGCCCAGAGCGTGTCCAGCAGCTTCAGGCTCACCAGCAGGCCGTACAGGGGCACCAGCAGGAGTTCTACCGGAATGGCCAGCAATACCAGGAAGAAGGGCAGAATTTTGAAACCTTCCTTGATGGCGTAGGCAGCCAGAAAGCCGGTGGTGAGCTGGAGCAGGGTCACACCGCCGGTCAGGAGCACCGAAAACAACAAGCGCCCCCAGAAGCCCTCCCAGAAACCGCCCCGGCCCAGCACCTCGAAGTTGGCCAGGCTTAAGCCCAACTGCCCGAAAATATCGCCGCTGAACACCGCTTCGGGTGGGATAAAGGCCGCATAAGCCATCCAGATGAAGGGCAGGGCCACCAGCAGGGCCACCGAAAATACCAGCAGATGCCCTAACCAGCGCATGAGCGAACCTCCAGATGGGTACGGCAGCCCAGGAAAGTGCTTGGGAAGGAAAATTTGCCCCTTAGATGGCTCATTTCTCCTCCCGCAAGAGCCGGGCCTGCGCCAGAGCAAAGGCCAGCGTGAGCAGCAAGATAATGACCGTGAGGGCGGCAGCGTAGCCCAGGCGGCCCACCTCGAAGCCGGTTTTGTAGAGGTAGTACCCCAGTACCTCGGTGCCGCCAAAAGGGCCTCCACGGGTCAGCAGGAAAACCGCCGTATAGCCCTGCAAGGTGAGTACCGTGCCGATCACCACCAGAAACGTGATGGCCGGGCGCAGGAGGGGCAGGGTGATGTAGCGGAAGGCCTGAGCAGCAGTAGCCCCGTCCACGGCGGCGGCCTCGAGCAGCGTTTTGGGAATGGCCTTGAGGCGGGCCGAAACCACCAGCACCCCATAGCCGATGTGCCGCCAGATGGTGAAGAGCATAATCAACACCAGCGCCCAAAAGGGACTCTGATCCCAGCGCGGCACCGGCAGTACCGAGGCCAGTGCGCCGTACTCGGGGGAAAACAAGGTATACCAGGCCACAGCAGCCCCGCCCAGGGTGACCAGTCCCGGCAAAAAGAGCAGGGCCTTGATGGGGCGTTCGTAGGGCTGGCCGTCCAGGGCCAGGGCCAGCAGTATCGAGAGAATCACGAAAGGAACCAGGGTCATGGCTCCAAAAACCAGGGTGATACGCAGGCTACTGTAAAAATCGGGGTCGCGCAGAATGTTGCGGTAGTTCTCGAGGCCAATCACCCTGGGCTCCGACAAACCCGACCAGTCCCAGGTCGAGAAGCGCAGCACGTCTAAAAAGGGATAGAGCAAAAACAGCCCCAGCAGCGCCACTGCTGGAAGTGCAAACCAGTGAGCGTTATTGCGGCCCATGCACCACCCACGCTGGCCCTCGAGGGCCAAACAGCATCAGGGTACTATACCAAAGCCTCAGGGTTTGTTTGCGGCATGGTTTTTCAGAGTGGTGGGGTAAACCGCCCATCAATAGCCGTCCAACCGCCATCCACAAACAAAATGGTGCCGGTGATGTAAGAGGCTGCCGGCGAGGCCAGGAACGCCACCGCTGCGGCCACTTCCTCGGGACGGCCCCAGCGCCGCAAAATGTTTCGCTCGGAATAGGCGTTGTACCAGTCGGGCTTGCTCTTGATGGGCGCGGTGAGGGGGGTGTCAATCACGCCAGGCCCAATGGCATTGGCCCGCACCCCTCTAGGCCCCAATTCCACCGCCAGCCCGCGTATGAGCTGCACGGTTCCGGCCTTGGTCATGGCATAGACCGACTGTCCCGGCTCCACCACCAGCGAACGGATAGAAGAAAAAGCAATCAGCGAGCCCGAGCCCCTTTCCGCCATCACCCGACCCGCCTCGGTGAGCACGTTAAAGGTGCCCTTGAGGTTGACGTTCACCACCCGGTCGAACTCCTCGCCGGTGTAGTTAAGAATGGGCTTTCGGACATTGATGCTGGGGGTGGTGACTGCCACATCCAGCCGCCCATGGCGCTCCAGAATGCCCTTGATAAGCCCCTTGACCCCCTCGAGGTCAGTGATGTTGACCTCATGGGCCTCGGCTTGTCCGCCGTTGGCTTCAATTTTTCCTGCTGTCTCAGCGGCAAGTTCGGCTTTCATGTCGGCTACTGCCACGGTAGCCCCCTGGGCCGCCAGGGCTTCGCAGGAGGCCTGTCCAATCCCCGAACCCCCACCCACCACCAGCGCCACTTTGCCGTCCAGTCGAAACATATCTGCGTAGTTCATGGATACCTCGCTCATAGCCTATAGCGGATAGCCCATAGCCAACAGCTATCGGCTATTAGCTTCTCTTCCTGGGGTCAAGGTAATCCCGCAATCCATCGCCCAGCAAGTTGAAGCCCAGCACCGCCAGGCCGATGGCCAGACCGGGAAAAATAACCGGATAGGGGGTGAGCTCCTGGTAACTCTGGGCCTCGCGCAGCATCCGGCCCCAACTGGGGTTGGGGGGCTGGGTACCCAGACCCAGGTACGAGAGCGCAGCCTCAGCCAGAATCGCTACCGCAAAGGCCAGGCTGGCCTGCACTACTAGCGGCCCGATGATGTTGGGGAGGACGTGACGTAGCATAATTCGCCCGTTGCTCATCCCCAAAGCTCTGGCCGCCTCGATGTAGGGCAGGGCCTTGACCGAAAGCACACTGGCACGGGCCACCCGCGCAAAGGCCGGCACCGCCGCCAGGCCAATCGCTACCATGGAGGTGGTCACGCCAGGGTTGAAGATGGCCGCAAACAACAGCGCGATGAGCAGGGCCGGCAGGGCGTAAAGGGTTTCCAGGAGCACCGACAAAATCTGATCAAGCCAGCCGCCAAAATACCCTGCCAGTACCCCCAGCACCATCCCCACCGAAAGCCCGATGCCCACCGCAATCAGCCCCACGTAGAGGGCGTTCTGGGCCCCGGCCAGCACCCGCGCCAGGGTATCGCGCCCCAGGATGTCGGTGCCGAGCGGGTGCCCCTCGGAAAAGATGGGGGCCAGCCGGTTGGGGGTGGTGGCGTTGGGGTTGGTGGGGTTGAGGGCGCTGAGGAGTACCATCAGAAGAATCAACAGGATCAGGAAAGCCCCCACTTTGAGCGAGATGGGCAGCCCATTCCACCCGGCAAGCCGCTGACCGACTTGACTAGCCATCGCGCACCCCCTGGAGTATGAGAGAGGGCGGAGTCGAACACCAATACCGCCCAAAGACGTGTGACCTTCGACCTGCGTCTTGCGACCTCTCTTTATCCATAGCTCACCCTTGGATCCAGCAGGGCATAGAGCAAGTCCACCAGCAGGTTCATCAGCACGATAAAGGCTGCGATCACCAAAACCACCCCCTGCACCAGGGGGTAGTCGCGGGCGCTGATGGCGGTGAGGGAGAGCGAACCCAGGCCGGGGATACCAAAGACGGTCTCCACCACCACAGTAGCTATAAGCAGGCTGGCAAACTCGAGCCCCAGCACCGTCACGACCGGCAGCGCGGCGTTGCGCAGGGCGTGCTTGTAGAGCACCACCCGTTCGGAGAGCCCCTTGGCGCGGGCGGTGCGGATGTAGTCCTGGTGCAAGACCTCGAGCACGCTCCCCCGCACCAGCCGCACCAGAAACGAAGCGCTGGCCAGCCCCACCGTGAGCACCGGCAGCACCAGGGCGGCCAGGGCCCGCTCGGGGTTTTCCCAGCCGCCAATGGGAAAGCTGGTGGGTAGAGGCAGCTTCAGCCAGACGATGAAGATGTAAATAAACATCAGCCCCACCCAGAAGGAGGGCAGCACAATGCCCAGGAGCGAGCCCGTCGAAACCGCTACGTCCACCCAGGTTCCCGCCCTGCGGGCGGCCAGAATACCCAGTGGCACGGCCAGCAAAGTGGCCAGCAGCAGCGAAGCCACCACAATGGGCAGGGTGATGCCCAGCCGGGTCACAATCAGCTCCGAGATGGGCCGCTCGTAGCGGATGGACTGGCCCAGGTCGCCCCGCAGCACACCGCCCAGCCAGTTCAGGTAGCGCTCGGCTGGGGGCTTGTCCAGGCCTAAGCGGGCCTCGAGGGCCTCGAGGTCGGCCGGGGTGGCCTCAATGCCCAGAATGGCCTGGGCCGGGTTGCCCGGAATCAGCAGCAGCGCGCCAAACACCAGCAGGGTCGCCAGCCACAGGGTGACGAGGGCAAAGCCAAGGCGACGAACGGTGTAGGCAAACATAGCGAATGGTCAATAGTCTATAGCCGATAGCCGCCCATGGCGGAACAGGCTACCGGCTATTTGCCATCGGCTATCGGCGCTTATCGCACCCACACCTCCGCCACGCTGATGGCGGGGGTCAGGAAGCCGTCCGGCCAGTTCTGAATGCGAGCACGGTAGGCGCCCAGCGCGGGTAAAGTCATTGTCCAGACCCCGGCGGCATCCTCGGCCAGCAGGCGCTGGGCCGCGGCCAGGGCCTCGCAGGCCTTGGTCTGGTTGGGGGCCCGCAGGTACTGGGTGAAGAGCTGCTGGAAGCGGGGGCTGTTGTAGCGCCAGTAGTAGCGGGGGTTGGCGTAGTTGCCGATGTCGTTGGCCTCCACGTGCCCGATAATGGTCATGGCGTAGTCGGCCTGGCTGAAAACCCGTTGAATCCAGGTGTTGAAGTCGGTCACCTGGATGGTCACCTGCAGCGGCCCCAGTTTGTTGAGCTGGGCCACCATGGCCTCGCCGATGCGCCGCTCGTAGGGGAACTCGGCGGCCAGGTTAAAGGTAAAGCGCAGGGGGTTCTGGTTGGTGAAGCCGGCCTCGGCCAGCAGGCGGCGGGCCTCGTCGGGGTTGTAGGCATTGAAGTTGCTCAGGTCAACGTAGCAAGCTTCGCCCGGCGAACGCATGGAGCCGATCTTGGTGCCATAGCCCAGCATGGCGCCCTGAATGAGTTCGTCCTTGTTGGTGGCCAGGGTAATAGCCCGGCGCACGCGCACGTCGTTGAAGGGGGGGCGGCTGTTATTGAAGCCAGCTACCGCCTCAGCCGTGGCAGAACCAGAGAACACCTTGAAGTTGGAGTCGCGCGAGAGCACCACCGCATTCTCGGGCAACAGGCTGTAGGCAATCACGTCCAGGTCGCCAGCCCGCAGACCGGCCAGTTGAGCATCGCCGTCGCCCAGGAAGCGGAAGTTGACCCGATCCAGATAGGGCAGGCCCTGCACGTAGTAGTTGGGATTGCGCTCGAGGCGCACTGCCACCCCCCGCTCCCAGCCGGCAAAGCGGAAGGGGCCTGTACCGATGGGCTGCACGCGCTGCTCAGCCAGTGGGCGCTGGCGCGGGCCAATCAGCGACTCGGGGCGCGAGAGGATAAACAGGAAGTCGTTGTTGGGCTGGCGCAGGCTGAACACCACCGTGTTGGGGTTGGGGCTGGTGATGTTGGCGATGTCGCGGTAGAGGTCAGGGCGCAGGTGGCCCGAAGCACGGGTATCGGGGTTCCTGGCCCGGTTGAACTTGGCCAGCACGTCCTGGGCGGTGAAGTCAGAGCCGTCGTGGAACTTCACGCCCTGGCGCAGAGTGAAGGTGTAGGTCAGGCCGGAATTCGAGACCGTCCAGCGCGAGGCCAACGAGGGCACAATCTCGCCCTTGGGGTTGCGCTTCACAAGCCCTTGCAGCACGTTGTCGTAGACCACTCGAGAGATATCCGCGCCCGCCACCTGGGTAGGATCCCAGGCTGCCGGTTCGGTCTGGATGGCGATGGTAATCGCACCTCCCCGCTGCTGGGCCAGGCCCAAGCCGCATAGAGCCAGTAAACCAACAAGCAACCAGCGTTTCATCACGTTTCCTCCTTTTGTGGAAAAACACGATTTATGGTCGCGCCGCGCGGGTGGGCCCAGGTATCGCAGGGCTCCACCGAAGGAGTTGGGTCGGGTTTTCTCCACCCTTCCCACCCGAAAAAAGCTCTACCGATACGCTTTTTTCGGACTCGCCCGTACCTGCACGATAACATGAAAGCGCAAGGCTGGAAAAGGGGTGGGCTTAGCCCAACAACATCTGCACGCTCACCGCCGCATAGAGCCGGGCCGCTGCTACCAGCTCGGCAATCTCGATATATTCATCGGCCTGATGCGGGATGGTTCTGCCCCCAGGCCCGATGGTCACGATGGGTAGCCCCGCCCAGGCCCACAAAAAAGTACCGTCGGTGGCCCCCGGCACACCTCCGTACTGGAGGGGCATCTGCAATAGCCGCAGGCCCTGCTCCACCGCCTGCACCAGCGCCGTGTCGGGCGAGGTTTCGGTGGCGGGCCGGTCTTCGAAGACTTCCAGGGTGGCGCTGATACCGGCCTCGAGGCTCCCTTCCAGGGCTTGCTGAAGCCGGGCCTCGAGGGCCCGGTGATCCTGGCCGGGGTTGGTGCGAATGTCGAGGCCTAGGCGCACCTGGTCGGGCATCACGTTGAACTGGCCCTCCCCGGCCCCCGCCTGGAAAACGGTGGGGGTGAGCCAGGGCAGGCCCAGGTATGGGTGCTGGCTTTCGGCCTGCAACACCGCCTGCAGCTTGCCGAGTTCAACCACGAACCGGGAAGCCGAGGGAATGGGGTTGGCCCCAGCATAGGGCATGGCCCCGTGGGACATCCTGCCCCGAAAGCGCACCCAGACCCGCATGGCCCCCTTCTGCCATAAGCACACCTGGTTTTCCTCCGGCTCACAGATAAGGGCCCCCGCAAAGCCTTCGGCATAGCCTGCCTGGATAAACGCCTTGATGCCCATCATCAGGCCCTCTTCGTCGCAGGGGATGCACAGGCGGAGGGTTTTTGGGGGCGTTCCCAGCACCTTCTGCACCGCCACCGCCGCACAGATGGCCGCCGCCAGCCCCCCTTTCATATCGCAGGCCCCCCGCCCGTAGAGGCGGCCCTCCACAATGCGGGCCTCGTAGGGGGGAACCGTCCAGCGCTCGAGGTTGCCATGCGTGACCACATCAGTATGGCCTTCCAGAATCAGCCCCCCAGGGCCTTCCCCCAGGTCGGCAATCAGGTTGGGGCGGCCCGGCGCCACCTCCTGCACGGTGGTCTTGAAGCCGCGTTCGCGCAGGTAGGGCTCCAGAAAATCCACCACCGGCTGCTCACCCGGCCCTGGGTAGTAGCTCTCGATCCGAACCAGCGCCTGAGTCAGGCGCACCACTTCGTCCGCGTCCACTTCCTGGGCCGCTCTCTGGGCCAGTTGATCTTTGTCCATGGCAACAGATCCTTTCGATTCGGGTTGGCAGCGGTTCAAGGCGCAACAGGGTTATCAAGTTAGTTGAAATGCTAGCGAGGTGCCTTCAGCCTTGGGCTTTTATCCCTCCTCATACAGCTCGCGGTAGGCCCGCAACCCCCCCACCGAATAGGCGTGCAGCACCCCGTGCACCAGGGCCCTGGCAAATACGTCGGCGGCCACCGCCCCGATGCGACTGAGCTCGGCAGGGCCCTCAATTTCCACCTCGCCCGTGGCCAGGCAGAAAATCACATCGCCATCAAACATGGTGTGGGCCGGAAAGACCGCCCTGGCAATGCCATCGTGGGCCATCTGAGCGATTTTCTGGGCCTGGGCCTTGGTCAGCCTGGCGTTGGTGGCCACACATCCAATCACGGTGTTGCTGGTGGAGAACGGATTAGC
Source organism: Meiothermus sp. CFH 77666 (assembly GCF_017497985.1). Taxonomy (NCBI): domain Bacteria; kingdom Thermotogati; phylum Deinococcota; class Deinococci; order Thermales; family Thermaceae; genus Meiothermus; species Meiothermus sp. CFH 77666. The sequence continues at coordinate 57,960 of NZ_JAGDFV010000008.1, read as the reverse complement.
GAAGAGGTCGGTATAGTCGGGCGCTGACAGGGGTTTGGGGGGATGCTTTAGCTTGAACTCGCCATTTTGTTCCAGGAACCGCGCATAAATTTCCCCCGTAACCGGGTCATGGGCCCGCCCGTGGGCGTTGGCCGCCACAAGGGCCCCCACCATCACCCCACCCGGCATGGCCAGGCTGGCCGTACCCACCCCTCCCTTGAGCCCCCCATTGCGGGCCCCGGTGCCTACCCCCACCACGCCCTGCTCCACCAGCCCGCCCCGAAGGTTCTGGGCTGCCCGGTAGCCGTACTCGGCGCTGGGGCGCACGAGGGCACTACCGACCAGCAGGTCGAAAATAACGGCAGCAGGCACGATGGGCACAATCGCCTGGGTGGTCTCGTTGCCGACAGGGTAGCCCTGGCGGCGCTCCTCGAGCCAGCGCATCACCCCGGTAGCGGCCTCGAGGCCATAGGCGCTCCCCCCTGCAAGTACCACGGCCTGCACTTTCTCGACCAGGTTAACCGGGTTCAGCAAGTCGGTTTCGCGGGTACCGGGCGCGCTACCGCGCACATCCACCCCGGCCACCGCGCCCTTCTCGGGAAGGATGACGGTGACCCCGGTAAGGTGCTCGAGGTCGGTAAAGTGGCCTACCTGGATACCCGGAACATCGGTGATGGCGTTGTATGGGCCTGGTTTCATGAGCAAGGCCCAGCATAACAAAAACCCGCCCTGGGTTTGGGCGGGCTCGGCCAAGACCGGCCTCAAGCCGTCTTGGGTTTCTGTACAAAGCGCAGAACAAAGTAGACCACTGCCGCTACAATCAGCACCGGAACCAGCACCCGCAAGAGCGCCCACACAAAACCGGCCAGTCCTTTGAGGATGGCGCCCAGGAAGGTAAAGAGCCAGCCCCCCACCCACAGCACCACCAGCACCGCCACGGCAATCAAAAGACCCAACACCACCCACTCGAGGATGTCCTGCAGCGAACGGTCGTTCATAAAATTCAGGATAGCACAACGACCTCTAAGCAAATCCCTCTTTTGGAGGAATCCATCTCAAGCCGTAGATCTTCAATCCAAATAAAGCGGTTTTCAGAAAGAAAACCGCAGTCCCTTGGGGGTAATATTCCTTGTAGAGCTAGTTTTTTACCGCTGCTCCCAGCGGCAAAAACAGCGATGGGCAAGTTTACGGGGAATTTTGGCCCTCACCATGAGGCTTTCAGACAACAGCCACTAGCAAAAACCTCGTACTGAACGAGGTAACAAGCTGTAGTCAGTGACCGTACCCATCGGCGTTTACCCTGTCAAAATCCTTCCCACGGGCCCATTGCATACCCGTCCTCTCCCGTACCATGGGGGTGGTGGAACGCTACCGGCTTAGCGAAGGACTGGTGGTGGGGCGCAAACCGCTCCCGGCAGGCGATGTGATTCTCTCCTTTGTGGGGCCAGAAGGGGCTGCCCAGGCCATTGCTCGCAAAGCCCTGCGGCCCACCGGGCGCAGCGGCAGGCTTTCACTCTTCCATCACCTCAAATACCAGGTCTACCAGAAGCCCGGCAGCGACCTGCCCACCCTTACCCAGGTGGAACTGGTGGGGCGGCTCGAGGGCCTGGAGGCCCCCGGGCGCTTTCCCTACGCCAGCTACCTGGCCGAGCTGGCCTACCGCATCGCTTCGCCAGAGGTAGCCGGGAAAATCTGGCCCCTGCTCACCTCCGGCCTGAAGGGGATTGCCAAGCACCCAAGCCCCCGCATCGCTCTGCTCTGGGCTGGCTGGCGGGTGCTCAAAGCCGCCGGTCTGGCCCCCAACCTGAGCGGCGAGGGGCTTTGTTTGCTGGATGGCGACCGGGTGGAGCGCGGCGGGGTGTATCTGGGGTTGGACGGAATGGAGGCCCTGGCCGCCATTTTACAGCTACCTGGAAGTGAGGCTATAGCCGTGCTGGAAGAAGACGCTCCACTGGAACGCTTGCAGCAAGCACTGCTGGCCCACGTGCGTTATACCGTGGGGGAGCTCGGCTCGGCCCAGCTCCTGGCCCCTTCTCATGCGAAAGGGTAAGAATGACCCGGATGCAGTGGGCGTTTGCAATGGCATCTACCCTGGGCGTGGGCCTGCTGGTGGCTTCCCTCCAGCAAGACCCGCCTCCGCCTGCACCGCCCGGCGGTCAGAATATCCGGGTGTTGCTTTCCTACCGGCCCGGAGCAGGGTCTTTCGAGGCGCAATACCTGTTCCCCGGTCTGCTGGTACTACCCCAGGGAGGCCCCGTGCAGGTTTTGAGCGGCCCCAACCGCGATAACCTTCGATCCATGGTTACGGCGTTGGCCGAAAAGCCCCTTTCCTTCAACCTGCAAAATGGCCATTTGGTAGCCAGTTCGGAAGGGCAGTCGTGGGCCCTCGAGGCCATCGCCGTACTCAAACCCGCCGACCCCAGCTTCCCCGTGCAGTACCGCCTGCTTTCCAGCCCCCGCCCCAACCTTGAGCCCTACCCCGGCGAGTTGTGGCTGGAAAACCAGGGCAACGGCCTGCTAGTGGTCAACCAGGTGGATTTCCAGGACTACCTCAAGCGGGTGCTGCCCAGCGAGATGCCGGTCAGTTTCCACCCGGAGGCCCTCAAGGCCCAGGCGGTGGCAGCCCGCACCTACGCCTTTGCCCGGCAACAGCAAAGTACCTTCTGGAAACAGTTTGGGGCCGATGTGGACGACTCGGTAAACGAGCAAGCCTATAACCACACCCGCACCCACCCCATCACCGATGCGGCGGTAGACGCTACCCGTAATCAGATTCTGACCTTTCAAGGGGCCCCCATCCAGAGCTTTTTCTTTTCCACCAGCCCCGGCGCCACGGCCAGTATCGAGGAGGTCTGGATGGAGCGGCCTGCAGTGCCTTACCTGCAAGGGCGCACCCAGACCAACCCCCACACCGTCTCGATCCGCAGCGAGGCCGAAGCGCTGGCTTTTTTTCAGAACTGGAGCCCCGAGGGTTTCTTCGACGCCAACTCGCCCTTCTGGCGCTGGAAACTGCGCCTGAGCCGCGAGGAGTTGGAAGCCCTGCTGAGCCGCACCCTGCCCGAAAGGGCCCGTGCCGCCCCTCTGTTTGTAGAGACCCCCGAAGGCCCCCTCTCCCCCGATGCGCCGGGGTTTGCCCTGGGAACCCTGCGGCAAATCCGTGTGCTCAAGCGCACCTCTGGCGGCTACGCGACCGAGTTGGAACTAGAGACCTCCACCGGGCGCTTTGTGGTGCGGCGCGAGTCGCACATCCGCAACCTGCTCCGCCCCGACAGGGCTTTTACAGGCGGAGGCGACGTGGTGCTCGAGCGCTGGCAGGGCGGGCCCCGCCTGAATTTCCCCACCCTCCCCAGCGCGGCCTTTGCCCTGCAGGAAGAACGCGATGCCCAGGGCAATCTGCTTCACTACACCTTCTGGGGTGGGGGCTTTGGGCACGGCGTGGGGATGAGCCAGTACGGGGCTCATGGGCTGGGTAAGCTGGGGCGCAGCTATACCCAAATTCTGCAGCACTTCTACCCCGGCGCCGAGCTCAGCCTCATGAGACCCTGATCAGGATAAATCTAACGGAATAACACTCTCGTGCACCAAAGACGTTATATAATCCCCCTATGGCACAGCCCAGACCCAAGCACGCCTGGATGCGCGAAACCTACCAGAAATCGCTGGCCAAGATGCCCGAGCGCAAGGTCGCCCACAAGACCCTCTCGGACATTGCCCCCGAGCCACTCTACACCCCCGAAGACCTGAAGGACTTCAACTACGAGGAAAAACTGGGCCACCCCGGCGAGTACCCCTACACCCGCGGGGTGTACGGCTCCATGTACCGCAGCCGGCTCTGGACCATGCGGATGTTTGCAGGCTTCGGCACCGCCGAGCAGACCAACGAGCGCTTCAAAAAGCTCCTGGCTGCCGGGCAGAGTGGGCTCTCCACCGCCTTCGACCTACCTACCCTGATGGGCTACGACTCCGACCATCCGCTCTCCAAGGGCGAGGTGGGCAAGTGCGGGGTGGCGGTGAGCAGCCTGGCCGACATGGAGATCCTCTTCGAAGGCATCAACCTGGAAGAGGTCACCACCTCCATGACCATCAACTCGCCCGCCAACGCCATCTGGGCCATGTACCTGGCCGCCGCCAGGAAAAAGGGCTACGACTGGAACAAGCTGGGCGGCACCATCCAGAACGACATCCTGAAGGAGTTTATCGCCCAGAAGGAGTTCATCTTTCCTCCCGAGCCTTCGGTCAAGCTGGTTATAGATACCTTCGAATGGGGGCCCAGGCACGTACCCAAGTGGAACTTCATCTCGGTCTCGGGCTACCACATCCGCGAGGCGGGCTCCACTGCCGTACAGGAGCTGGCCTTTACCCTGGCCGACGGCTTCGAGTACGTGGAGTGGGCCCTTAAGCGCGGCCTGGACATTGACGAGTTTGCCCCCCGCATCTCCTTCTTCTTCAACGCCCACAACGACTTCTTTGAGGAAATCGCCAAGTTTCGCGCGGCCCGGCGCATCTGGGCCAAGGAGATGCGGCACCGCTACGGGGCCAAGAAGGAGCTGAGCTGGATGCTGCGCACCCACGCCCAGACGGCTGGGGTTTCGCTCACCGCGCAGCAGCCGCTCATCAACATTGCGCGGGTGGCCATCCAGGCCCTGGCTGCGGTGCTGGGCGGCACCAACAGCCTGCACACCGACGCCTACGACGAGGCCCTGGCCCTGCCTACCGAAGAGAGCGCCAAGATTGCCCTGCGTACGCAGCAGATTATCGCCTACGAGTCGGGCGTAACCCATACCGCCGACCCCCTGGCGGGCAGCTACTACGTGGAGTGGCTGACCGATCAGATGGAAACCCAGGCCATGCAGATTATCTCGGACATCCGCCGGATGGGCGGGGTGGTGCGGGCCATTGACGAGGGGTACTTCCTGCGCGAGATTGCCGACGCCTCCTACCGCTTCCAGCAGGAGGTGGAGCGCGGTGAACGCATTATTGTGGGGGTCAACGCCTTCCAGGACGAAGGGCTTCAGGTGCCCATCCAGCTCATTGACCCCGAGGTGGAGCGCGTCCAGGCCGAGCGTCTGGCTCGAGTACGGCGCGAGCGCGACCCCATCGCGGTGCAGATGGCCCTGGAAGGTTTGCGGCAAGCCGCCAAAGAGGGCCGCAACACCATGCCCTACTTTGTGGAGTGCGCGCTGGCCTACTGCACCCTGGGCGAGATGATGGATGAGCTCAGGGCGGTGTACGGGGTCTACGAGGAGCCGGTGCTGGTATAACAGGGCATGTCGCTCTTCAGCTACCACAAAGCCCGCGCCCTCCTGCCGTATGCCCTCTATCTCCCCCCCGGCAAACCCCCCAGAGGCGGTTGGCCGCTGATATTGTTTTTGCATGGCTCCGGCGAACGCGGTCAGGATGGCAAAAAGCAGGCCACAGTAGGCCTGGGCCCGGCTATACAGGAAAACCCCGAAGGCTGGCCAGCGGTGGTGCTGATGCCGCAATGCCCCAAAGAGGAGCAGTGGCGGGGTGAGCCGCTGAACCGGGCCTACCAGCTACTGGGCCAGATTGAAGCCCAGCACAAAACCAACCCCTGCCGGGTTTACCTGACCGGCCTCTCGATGGGCGGTTACGGCTGCTGGAACCTGGCCTGCCAGCACCCCGACCGCTTTGCTGCCGTGGCGCCCATCTGCGGAGCCGCCGACCCCTTTTGGGTCTGGCAGAGGCTCTCCAAAGTGCCTGTCTGGAACTTTCACGGGGCCGCCGACGAGGTGGTACCGGTAAGCTTTTCCCGCGCCCTGACCGATGCACTGGCCAAAGCAGGCAACACCCAGGCCCGCTTCAGCGAGTACCCCAGCGAAAAACACGACGTCTGGAACCGGGTTTACAGGGAACCCGACTTCATTCGCTGGCTATTTGCCCAGCGGCGGAGATGACCCCTGGCTTTTTCAAGCCGTCTGCAAGATGGGGATTTCCGAAAGGAAGGTGATGGGTAGTTTGCTGCTGCCCTGGTGGAAGGCCGCCAGGCGAGCCACCACGTTGGCCCCCGCTTTCTTGGCGACTTTTTCCAGGGCCATCATGGTGCCCCCGGACGAGACCACGTCAAACACCAGGGCCACATTCTGGCCCAGAAGTTTCTCGGCCATGCGACTATCGAGCCAGAGGGTCTCGCTCACGCCCAGCGTCAGCGACTCCACTTCCTGGATGATGGGGTCTTGCATGTAGGGGCGGCGTTTGCGGCGCACCACCACGTAGGGTTTGCCGGAAATGGCGCTCATGGCGTGGGCCAGCACAATAGGGGAGGTCTCGAGGGTCAGCAGGGTATCGGTCTCGGGCGGCAGGTGCTTGACCAGGGCCTCCGCCGCCGCCTGCACCAGCTCCACATCGCCCATAATTTCTACCAGAGGGATATGCACCCCAGGGAGGGTCTCGACCACCGGCACATGACGGGTAATTTTTCCAATCGTGATGGGATAGGTTTCCATAACTTTGCGCTCCTTGCTACACCAAGGCCATAGCTTATTTGAACACCATGAGTATACGTGTGAATGGTTGTATGCAAAGGTTATCTGGGTTCATCACGTTTCCAGGAACGTTCATCCCTCCGAACAAGTGTTTTGCTCAAGGGTAAGTACTTTTCGCCGTATCTGCCTTTGGATCAAAGATTTAATCAGGCTTGAATAACGGTAAGTGCCCCAGCGCAATCACATCCTCGCGGGGGGAACCCTCGGTAAACACGGCCATCACCGCGCCCACTACCCCCCCCACGTCGGTGATGAGGTCGGAAAGGCCCTTCAGGGTACTGCCTGTAGATACCACGTCGTCCACAATGGCAACCTTCTTACCCTTGAGCAGCGGCACATCGGTACCGTCCAGCACCAGTAGCTGAGGCTTGCCGGTAGTGATGGAGATGACCGTGCGGGAGACGGGATTGATCATGTAGGGCTTCTCGGTCTTGCGGGCCACCACATAGGGCTTGCCGGTCAGGCGCGAGAGCGCATGGGCCAGCGGCACCGCCTTGACTTCCGGCGTAACCAGGGTGTCTATATCGGCAGGCATCCGCTGGGCCAGAGCCGCCGCCGCCGCCTCGACCACCTCGGTATCGCCCAGCATGTTGAAGAGGGCCACCGAGACCTCCGGGCCCACCTGAACCACCGGTAGTTCCCGATGAACGCCGGCAATGTTGACAGGATGTGTTTTCACGCCCCCTAGTTTATCGGGTTCCTCGCGCTGCGGACAGGGCAGGCTCTTATCATTTGCGTCGTTTCAACCCCTCACCCGGCGACAGCAGTTACCGCCAGAATTGCTTTATTTGGCCAGAGGGGCACCAAACTAGCCGGCGCTGTGCCACTCTCTCCCGCAAGGGGAGAGGGAAAGAGGAAAACAATAACAGCCTGGCGGACACGGGAACTTTCAGACCGACCTCAGCCTGGGCTCGTATACTTTGGATATGGTGCCTGCTCGCATCGAAGGCATGGGGGTAGACCCCGGCAACGGCAACTTGATCGTGATGCTCAAGGCCGAAAATAATCTGTTTTTACCGGTAGTCATCGGCGCCCTGGAAACGCAAAACATCATGATTCACCTCTCCGGCGAAAAACCACCCAGACCCCTGGGGCCTGACCTTTTCTACAACACCCTCGAGCTGCTCGGTGTCAAGGTGCTGCGGCTGGAGATTGTTGAGCTAAAGGACGGCACTTTTTACGGGCGGCTGGTGCTGGAGCAGCGCGGCCTGGAATACGAAATTGACTGCCGACCCTCCGACGGCATGGCCCTGGCCATTCGAGCCAATGCCCCCATTCTGATTGCCGAGGACGTGCTCAGGGTAGCCGGGGTTAGCGAGTCGCAAATCAACCGGCAGGGCGAGACCCCCAAGGCCTAGCGTCCAGGGGCAGTATGCAGAAGCTTTCCTGGTGGCTGATTGTTTGCATTTTCCTGAGCGCCCACGCCCAGCGGCTGGCTGTGATTGGCGACTGGGGCGCCGAAAGCCCGCACCGCCCGCTGGTGGCCGCGGCCATGAACGAGCAGCATCGGCAAAAACCCTTGGCTGCCCTGCTGACCGTGGGGGATAACTTTTACCCCCGTGGCGAGCCGGTTTTGCGTTTCGTGCAGGACTTGCCCCCGGTGCGTTTTTATCCGGCCTTTGGCAACCACGATGTACCGGCCCTGGACAGGCAGCTCGAGCTGTTCAAAGTCGAGCGGCCCTACTACACCGTCCGGCTGGAGCATGTCGAAGTCTTTGTGCTTTACTCGGAAGACTTCAGCCACACCCAACGCCGCTGGCTGGAGGCGGCTCTAAAAGCCTCCAGGGCCCCCTGGAAAATCGTCGTGCTTCACCGCCCGCTCTATTCCTCAGGGCTGCACGGGGGTTCTCGCAGCCTGCGGCAGGCCCTCGAGCCTCTGCTCACCCGTTACCAGGTAAACCTGGTACTGGCCGGCCACGAGCACAACTACGAGCGCCTCGAGGCCCGGGGCATCGTCCATATCGTCACGGGCGGCGGCGGCGCGTGGCTGCGCGGCTTCATGAGTGTGCGCCCGCAGAGCAAGGTGCGGCTCAGCAGCCCCAACTACCTCATCCTGGAAGCCACCGCGGAACATTTACTGATCGTGGCCTACAACGAAAAAAACACCGCCATTGACCAGGTGGAGATCAAGAGATAAAAATCTCCGTCACAGGTCTCAGGTCGCAGGTCTAAACCCAGGGATGGCCGTCTGCTAAAGCCTGCGGAGGATGCTGACACATCGAGCATCAAACACGCCGCAACGAAGCATTGGAGAAAGGGTGCATCACAAAAGGCCTTCAGCTTTTGGCTTTGGGCCTTTGGCCGAATCCACCTCAGGCATCCGAGCGCAGATGCACATGCACGTGAAAAACCTCCTGCCCGCCTTTTTCCCCTACGTGAATGCGGATGAAGTAGCCCTCTAAACCCATCTCGCGGGCAATTTTGTTGGCCGTCAGCATCAGCTTGCCCAGTTTCAGCGCCCCCTCCTCGGTCTGGGGGTAGTCGGCCAGGGTAGGGATGTACTCCTTGGGGCAGACCAGGATGTGCACTTTGGAGCGCGGACGGATGTCCTTGAAGGCGATGAACTCTTCGTCTTCGTACACGATATCGGCGGGCAGCTCCCGGCGAATAATTTTGCCAAAAACGGTGGGGTTTTCCATGCCGTTTACTATATCGTCCGAAACAGGGCTATCGTAGCCCAGCAAATAAACCCCCTGGCCCCGATCAACGAGAATACAAACATGACCAAGATGCAGATTTCTCTCGAGGTGCAGGATGGGTAGCCTGAGCGCCAGAGCCCTCTGGACGGGGGTCTTCCTGATTCTGGTATCCACCCTGGCGGTGATGGGCTCCAAGCTTACCCCCACTGCCCTGATTCCAGGGGTGCTGGGCCTGGCTATCGCCCTGCTGGGCATCTGGGCCGACAAACGCCCTGCCCAGGCCCGGCTGGCGCTGAACCTGGCCCTGGGGCTGGCGGTGCTCGGCATGGTGGGCTCGTTGCGCAGCGTGCCCGACTTCATTACCCTGCTCACCGGGGGCACGGTGGAGCGCCCGGTAGCCACCCTGGCCCAGTTCGCTACGCTCTTCATCTGCCTGGGCTTTGCAGTGCGCTATTTTGTGGAGACCCGGCGCAAGGCCTAGAGCATCGGCAGCAGCAGGCGGGCCGGTTCTTCCTGGATAGCCTCGAGCCTTCCTCGCAAGGTGTAACCCTCGATTTCCTCCACCCGAACCCAGACGGTCTGACCCACTCGAGCCGCTCCGCCAAACTCGACCTCGTAGTAGTCCGGGGTGTGACCATAGGCCTTGCCCCCCCGGAAGCTCTCTACCAGTACCTCGACCCGCTGACCCAACAGGGGAAACATGCGTTCCTCGGCCAGCCTGCGGGCCAGAGCGCTCAGCTCGTGGTTGCGGCGCTTGCGTACCTCGATGGGCACCTGCGGCAACGAGGCCGCGCGGGTCTTGGGGCGGGGGGTATAGGTGAACACATGCACCCGGCTGGGACGAACCTCCTCCAGGAAGGCTAAGGTCTCCTGGTGCTCTTCCTCGGTCTCGGTGGGCAGGCCCGCAATCACGTCGGTGGTGAGGGCAAAGCCGGGAATCAGGTGGTAGGCCCGCTCCACCAGGTTGCGGTAGTAGGCTTTGTTGTAGCGGCGGCCCATCAGGGCCAACAGCCGGTCGGCACCGGTTTGCAGACTCAGGTGCAGGTGGGGGCGTACCTGTGGGGCAAAGCGCTGCATCACTCGAAGCAGCGCTTCCCCGGTATCCTCGGGCTCGATGGACGAGAGGCGCACCTTGGCGCCCAGCAGGGCCAGCTCCTCTACCAGCCCGGCAATCCCCTTAGGGTGGCCCTGGTAGGAGCCGAGTCGTACCCCGGTAAGCACGATCTCCTGCACCCCGGCTTCCAGCAAGGCCTCGGCTTCTTGCAGGGCGCTCTGGTGCTCGCGGTGGCGCTCACGCCCGCGCAAACGCGGGATGATGCAGTAGGCACACCCTGCATTGCAGCCGTCCTGCACCTTCACAAAGGCGCGCACGTAGTTGTTCAAAAGGCCCCGCTCCCCCGCCCCCCAGAACTCGTTGGGGGGGGTGGTGAGGGGGTCGGCGGGCAGGCCAAAGTGCTGCAAAATCAGGCCGGGCAGCTCAGCTTTACGGCGGTTGGGGATGACCGCATCGGCCCCCAGCAGGGCGAGCTGTTCGGGGGCCAGCTCGGCGTAGCAGCCCGTCACCACGATGAAGGCCTGGGGGTTGGCCCGGCGGGCTTTGCGCACCTCCTTGCGGGCATCGGCCTCGGCGCTGGTGGTAACGGCGCAGGTGTTGATGACCACCAGGTCGGCCCCGGCCTCGAGCGGCACCACCACCGGTTCCAAAGGCTTCAAGAGCCCCACCAGGGCATCCGATTCGACCTGGTTAACCTTGCAACCCAGGGTTTTGACCGCCAGCCGCACGCCTTCCACCAGGGGCATTGTGGAGCAAGCTCAGGCATCGGTCAAGACAAGATGTTTCAGGTCTTCTTCATCATCGTCATTGTCGTCGTTTTCAACCTCAATCTCAATCGGGCCATCCCGGTTTACTTTTACGATGGTGGCCTCGAGATCGTCGGGGGCAAACTCGCCGGTCTCGGTGCTGTGAGCCACCCGCAGCATCTGCTCTTCAATGAGCTCGAGCAGATCGGGCGTGACCGCCCGCAAGGTTACAGGAAGATTGTGGAAGATTCGTGGCTCCACAGGGTAGACCTCCTCCAGCACGTGCAAGGCTTCCAGCACATCGGCAGCCGAAACCAGGTTGCGCCCCACAGCGTTGCGTAGCAGCCCACCGGGCTCTTCTCCCGGCTCCAGAATGCTGGTGACAAACAGGTCAAACCCTTCCTCATGCCGGTGCACCCACAGCTTGAGCAGTTCCCTCAGCGTGGGGGTCTGCCCGACCAGAATCTGATCGGGTTGCAAATCGTAGAGAGCCTCAGCGAGCCTCCGCATAGCACCTACTGTAGGCGAAACCCCTTCCACGCCGCGGGCTTGTGGCCGTTAACTGCGCTTTGGGCGTAACACACCTGCCGGATGGTTTTACCGGCCTCCTTCTCCGTCAAGGCCCTAAATAGCACTTCCTTTGGCTCATCAATTCTTGGGCGGAGCCCTGCTAGGTTGCCTCCGGGAATTTGTAAGGTTAGTGCCCTTCCCGGGGTTTGGCGTTAGCATGGGCTCGTGCTGACCCTCCAAGACATCCGGGCCGCTGCCCGGCGCATTGCCCCCTACATCCACCGCACCCCGGTCTTCACCAGTCAGGGGCTCGACCAGCGACTGGGCAAAAAGCTCTTCTTCAAGGCCGAGCACCTGCAAAAAACCGGCAGTTTCAAGGCCAGGGGTGCGCTCAACGCCGCACTCCAGTTGCAAAACCCCAAGGGCCTCATCGCCGTTTCGTCGGGCAATCACGCCCAGGGGGTGGCCTATGCGGCTCAGGTGATTGGGGTTCCGGCGCTGGTGGTGATGCCCGAGGATGCCTCCCCCACCAAAAAAGCCGCCACCCGCGCCTATGGGGCCGAGGTCTACGACCGGGGCGTGACGGTGGAAAACCGCGAACAGGTGGTGCGCGAGCTGGCCGAGGAGACCGGCTACGAGCTCATCCACCCCTTCGACGATTTTCGGGTTATGGCGGGGCAGGGTACCCAGGCTCTGGAACTCTTAGAGCAGGTGCCTGCTTTGGACGCAGTGCTGGTCGCGGTGGGTGGAGGTGGGCTCATCTCCGGCATTGCCACCGTTGTCAAAACCCTGCGGCCCGAGGTGGCCGTAATTGGGGTGGAGCCCGAAGGCGCCAACGATGCCCAGCAGAGCCTTCAGGTGGGGGTGCGGGTCAAGTTGATGCAGGCCCCCAAAACGGTGGCCGACGGGGTTCGTACCCTGGTTATTGGAGAGAGAACCTTTCCGGTCATGCAAAACCATGTAGATCGCATCCTGACCGTGCCCGATGAGGTGACCCTGCAAGCCCAGCGCCTGATGATGGAACGCCTCAAGCAGGTAGTAGAGCCCACCGCCGGGCTGGCCCTGGGGCCGGTGCTGATGAACTACGACCTGCCCGAGCGCCTGGCGGTGATCGTGTGCGGCGGTAACTGGATGCCGTAAAAGGCAGTTTCACCTCGAGGGTCGAGGGTCAAGGGCCAAGATGGTAACGAATCGGGCCAGCCACCCGAAACGTTGAAGCCATAGGCACAAGGGTCAACCTGCACGAAAAGCAGCTCATTCCAGGAAGGCATCACTTGCCTAATGAGGAACCGCTACGCACAGAATGACAGCTTTTACATCTCTCCTTGCTTTCAGCTTTTAGCTATCGGCTATTCGCAATGCGCTATCGGCTTTCTTAGGGACTTTTATCGCCGCCATCTCGGCGTAGCCTAGAGGCATGGACACCGCCCAAACACACGTACCGAGCGACCTCGAGATTGCCCGCCAGGCCAGACCCAAACCCATCGAGGAAATAGCCGCCAGCCTGGGCATTCCTGCTCAGGCGCTTTTTCACTACGGGCCCCACATGGCCAAAGTGCTTGCCACACCGCCCGCGCCCAAAGGAAAGCTGATTCTGGTCACGGCCATGACCCCCACCCCGGCGGGCGAGGGCAAAACCACCATTGCTATCGGCCTGACAGAAGCCCTGGGTAAGCTGGGGAAAAAGGTGGCGGTGGCCCTGCGGGAACCCTCGCTGGGGCCGGTGTTTGGCATCAAGGGCGGGGCCACCGGCGGCGGGTACGCGCAGGTGCTGCCCATGGAGGAGATCAACCTGCATTTCACTGGCGACTTTCACGCTGTTACCAGCGCGGTGAACCTGCTCTCGGCCATGGTGGACAACCACCTGCACCAGGGCAATGCGCTGGGGCTGGACGCGCGCCGCATCGAGGTCAAGCGGGCCCTGGACATGAACGACCGGGCCCTGCGGCAGGTGGTTGTGGGGCTGGGCGGCCCCGGCCAGGGCGTGCCCCGCGAGGCTGGCTTCGAGATTACCGTGGCCAGCGAGGTAATGGCCATCATGAGCCTGGCCGATAGCCTGTCCGATCTGCAACAAAGGCTGGGCCGTATCCGCATCGGCTACAACCAGGCCGGGCAGCCGGTCTATGCCCGCGACCTGGGGGCCGAGGGGGCCATGACGGCGCTGCTCAAGCAGGCCTTCTACCCCAACCTGGTGCAGACCCTGGAACACCAGCCGGCCTTCGTGCACATGGGGCCTTTTGGCAACATCGCCCACGGCACCAACTCGGTGGTGGCCACCCGGATGGCCCTGGGCTACGCCGACTACGTGGTCACCGAGGCCGGGTTTGGCTCCGACCTGGGAGCCGAGAAGTACATCAACCTGGTCTGCCGCCGGGCCGGCTTCGCGCCCCAGGCAGTGGTGCTGGTGGCGACCATGCGGGCCCTGCGCTTTCATGGGGGGCAGGACGAGTACACCCGGCCCGACCTCGAGGCCGTGCGCCAGGGGCTTCCCAACCTGGCCAAGCACATCGAAAATGTGCGGCTGCTGGGCTACCAGCCGGTGCTGGCCTTCAACCGCTTCCCTACCGATGCCCCGCAGGAGCTCCAGCTTGTGCGGGCCTTTGCCGAGGCGCAGGGGGTGCGGGTCTCCTTCAGCGAGGTGCACGCCAGGGGGGGTGCGGGGGGCCTCGAGCTGGCCCAGATGGTGCTGGAAGCCCTGGAAAACCCCGGCCAGCCCCGCTTCACCTACGGCCTGGAACAACCCCTGGAAGAAAAAATCGCCCGCATCGCCCAGCAGGTCTACGGAGCCGCCAAAGTCGAGTACACCCAGGAGGCCCGCAAAGCCCTGAAGCGGCTGGAGAAGGAAGGGTGTAGCCAGATGCCGGTTATCATCGCCAAAGCGGCAGGCTCCCTTTCCGACAACCCCAGGCTGCGGGGCTGCCCCGAGGGCTTCAGCGTCACCGTGACCGACCTCAAGCCCAAGTGCGGGGCCGGTTTCGTGGTGGCCTACATGGGCGAGATCATGACCATGCCGGGGCTGCCCAAAGAACCCGCCGCCATCCGGATTGGGCTGGACGAAGAGGGGCGGATTAGGGGCCTGTTCTAGCGCAACAAACGCTCCAGAATGCCCCGCACCACCTGCCCGGTCTGGGCCAGGAGCACCGGGTCGGCAAGGGTGTCGGTAGGGCGGTGGTAGTTGGGGTCGAGGCCCCGGAAGAAGAAGAGCACCGGCACCCCGGCCTGGGCAAAGGGCACGTGGTCGCTGCCCCCGCCCGGTGCGCTACCGCAGGCCACCTGGAGGGCGTTGCAGTCGGCCAGGGCCCGCAGTTCGTTGCTGCCCCCGATGCCCAGGCTGCCGTTGACGTCCACCCCCACCATATCCAGGTTGAGCATGGCCTTGAGGCCTCGCACCAGCTCGGGGTTCTGCTCCACGAAGCGCCTCGAGCCCCACAGCCCGTCCTCCTCGCCGTCGAAGAACATGAACCAGATGCGCTCGGAAAGGGGGCTGGCGGCAAGCTGGCGGGCCAGCTCGAGCACCGTCACGGTCCCCGAGGCATTGTCGTTGGCCCCAGGACTTCCGGGCACCGAGTCGTAGTGTGCGCCCACAATGGCCAGGGGGTTCTGGCTGCCCCGTTTGGCGATCACGTTGCGCCCCTGGACTTCCTCGGTCACGATGCGCACGTCCAGCATAGCCCGGGCCCCGGCCTGGTTGAATAGCGCCTCGCCGTCGCTACGGGAGAGGGTCACGCCCGGGATGGGGCTGCTGCCACCAAAGGTGAAGCGGGTGCTGCTGGGTTCCTCGGTGACCAGGATAATGGCCAGGGCGCCGCGTTCGGCGGCCAACTGGGCCTTCTCGAGGCCCGGAATCCCCCCTCGGCGCACCACCGCAATGCGGCCTTGCAGGTTCAGGCCCGCAAAGTCGGCGGCCAGACCCGCCCCCGGCACCACCGCCAGCAGCCCCTCCACCCGCCGACCAGGGCTGCCCGATACGCTATTTACAGGGAAAGAAGTGCTGCCCACCACCAGGCTCGAGCCCTGGTCGCGGGTACGGCTGTAGGTGAAGGGGAAAAACTCCACTGTGTAACCCGCCTTGCGAAGCTCGGCGGCCAAATACTCGCCCGCCGCCGCCACCGCCGGGGTTCCCGCCACCCGCGGCCCCTGGGACTGCAGGGCTTGCAGGTCGGCCTGCATCCGCTCGGTGGAAAAGGCCTGCACCAGCGCCAGCAGCCCCAAAGCCACCAGCCCTAAGACTGCCCTGGAAAGCAAGTTTCTGCTCATGTTCCAATCTTGCCATCCGGCACATGAGTTGGATGGGTTCTAACTACCCCACGGGAAGCTCCCTAACGCCACCGACCTGGAACGATGATTTTTTACGTCCGAATCAGCCTCTGCGCTTCCCGCGGGGCCCCGGTTGGCAGTTTCAATGGCAGGCCGAGATTTAGATAATGCCTGTGCTCCAAGGGTTCACCAGGCCCCGGCTAACGTCATAGACCATCGTCTGTAGCCTATGGTCAATAGTCGATGGACTATGGACTATAGACCATGGACTATCGGCTCTTATTAGCCATCACCGCGCATTCCACAGCTTGCGGGTGGTGATGATCTGGCCGGCGTGGTGCTGGGCATGGGCGGCGATGTGGTCGAGCACGTACACCGCCGGCGCCTCGTAGGGGCCAACCCGCACCGTGCGCTGTAGATCCTGGTCGCCCAGCAAGCGCAGAGCGGCCCGCACCTTTTCCAGGTTCTGCGAAAACTCGGCCAGCACCGCCTTGGGATCCTGGCCGGTGGGAACGAGTTCCTCGGGAGCACGTACGCGCAGGGGCTCGGGTATCTCCTGGCCCGTTCCGCGCAGCAGCAGGCGGTATGAGGCTCCTCCGATGTGGCGTATCAGCCCACCGATAGCGTTGGCCTCCGGAGCAGGCACCCACCAGAAACCCTCTACTGGCAGGTCTGCGGCCCACTTCTGAACGGTCTCTTCTACTTCTTCCAGGTTACGCAGCCAGACCGAGACCAGCCAGTGTACGCCGTCTATCTTGCCCCGCAAAAAGGGAGGTGCGCTCGAGCTTTGCATGGGCTTTATTCTAGCCCCTGTATAATCGGCCCGTGCAGCCCCTACCAGCCCAGGCACGTGCGCCCTTTCTGGACGCTCTGCGGAGGCTGGCCCTGGTGGGCATTCTGGCGGTGAACCTCGAGCTTCTGGCCGGAGTGGGCATGTACGCGGCCCTGCACGGGGTTTCTTCCGGCTACACGCTGGGACGGGAGATTCTGGCCTTTTTCTTTAGCGGCAAGTTTTATACCATTTTCTCCATCCTGTTTGGGCTGGGGCTGGCCTTGCAGTACCGGCGCTTTTCCGAAGCCGGTCTGGATGCTTTAGGGCTGCTACGCCGCCGCCTGGGCTGGCTTTTGGGACTGGGGGCTTTGCACGGGGTTTTCCTGTTCGAAGGCGATATTCTGGCCACATACGCGCTGGTAGGGCTATTCGCCCTGCGCTATCTGAAACAACCCCCGCCGCCCGGCCTGGCCGTAGGGTTTCTGGGCGGGGGGTATGGCATTTATCTCGTTATCGTCTGGCTCACCCGGAATACCGAGGTTTGGAGTGGGCTGTACAGCAACGAAATTTTTCGCACCGGTAGCTACTGGGCAGTAACCTCGGAGCGCCTTTTCAACTGGTTGGGGGGCACCCTAGCCGGTACCTTGATCCAGGGGGTCGAGCTTCTGGGCCTGTTTGTGCTCGGGATGTACCTGGCCCCCCGCTGGCAGGCGCTGGGCCCGGCCACGCTCTGGCGGGTGGTGGCGGTGGGGCTTCTGATCGGGGTTCCGGCCAACCTCTATAACGCAGCCCACCCCGACCTTCAACCTTTGCGCGGGCTGGGGGGGCTGGCCTTTGCCCTGGTGTACATGGCCCTGTTTCGCCTGCTGTGGCCCCGGCTGGGCTGGCTGCACAACTTACAGTACGCAGGCCGGATGCCCCTCAGCAACTACCTGCTCCAGTCTCTGGTGATGAGCACGGTCTTCTATGGCTATGGCCTGGGGCTGTATGGGCAGGTGAACCCGCTTTGGTTTCCAGCGCTTGCCGTGGGCTTTGTGGCGTTTCAGACAGCCCTCAGCCGATGGTGGCTGGCGCGTTTTGGGCAGGGGCCGCTCGAGCGCCTCTGGCGGAGCTTCACGTACCGTTCGGGCCCTCTGGCGTAGGCCCCACCCGCCAGCAGTGAAAATCGTCGCAGAACAGGGTGCGATCTACATCGGTTTGGTGCCGCGCACACCAGCCGTTAATATCCATATATTCCTCATCGTCGTAAATCGGTTTGAAGTAGCGGCAATGGTCGCAGATGGGGCGGCAATCGTCTCCACAAAAAACCATGCTCAGTACCGTTTGCTAACCTTCACTGCGGTGCCCGAGGCGGTCACCATGAGCATGTTGCCCTGCCCAACGGTCTCGTAGTCCACGTCAATCCCAATCACCGCATCGGCCCCGCGGGCCAGGGCGGCCTGCTCGAGCTCGTCCAGGGCAATCTCGCGGGCTTTGCGCAGTTCGGCCTCGTAGGCCCCGCTCCGGCCCCCCACAATGTCGCGCACCGAGGCCAGCAGGTCGCGGAAGATGTTGGCCCCCACAATGGCCTCGCCAAAGACCACATCCAGGTATTCGGTAATCTGGTAGCCCTCGAGCTGGCTCGAGGTCGTAAGGATCATCTTGCGTCGCACAGCAACCTCCTTCGACCATCATAGGGTCAAACCACCCGGCGCAAGCAACGCTCAACACCCCACCCATGTAGCACTTCAGCCCGAACTGCCAGGCTTTTTCCCTGCAAGCCATCAGGCTTTTATCGTTTTCCACTTTCCCTCTCCCCTTGCGGGAGAGGGTGGCGACAGCGCTGGCTAGTTGAGTGCTCCTTTTGCCAAATACAACATATTCTGGCGGTAACCGCTGTCGCCGGGTGAGGGGTTGCAGCGACGATACGCAGGCAGATGATAAGAGCCTGTGCAAGCCATCTGCCATTGACCATCGGCCACCCACATTTTGGATATAATCCACCCAACATGAAAGTGGCCCTCTTCATCACCTGCCTGGCCGACCAGTTCTTCGCCGAGGCCGGGGTGGCGGCGGTAAGGCTCCTGCGCCACCTGGGCTGCACGGTGGAGTTCCCCGAGGGCCAGACCTGCTGCGGCCAGCCCGCCTACAACGCCGGCTACTGGGCCGAGGCCCGCCAGGTGGCCGAGCATACCCTGGGGGTACTCGAGAGGGCAGACTACGTGGTGCTGCCCTCCGGCTCCTGCACCACCATGCTGCGAACCTTCTACCCCGAGCTTTTCCGCGAGCAGCCCCGCCGGTTTGCCCAGGCCGAGGCCCTGAGCCAGAAAACCTACGAGCTTGCGGAGTTCATCGTCAAGGTGCTGGGGGTCAGCCATCTGGGCCAGGGTCTGAAGGGCCGGCGCATCGCCTACCACCACGGCTGCCACGCCCTGCGCGAGCTCGGCATCAAACAAGAACCCCTCACGCTCCTGCGCAATGCCGGCGCCGAAATTGTGGACTGGGCTGCCGCCGAGGAATGCTGTGGCTTTGGCGGGTTGTTCTCGGTCAAGTTGCCCGAAGTGGCCCTGAGCATGGCCGACCGCAAGCTCTCTACCCTGCCCCCCACCAGCCAGATAGACTTCCTGACCAGCGCCGATGGCGGCTGCATGCTCCACCTGAGCGGGCGCATCGAGAACCGGGGTCTGGGCCTGCCGGTCAGGCCGCTGGCCTCGGTGCTCTGGGAGGCCGCGCAATGAAGGTCGCCGCCAACCAGTACCCCCAGGAAGCCGCTCGAGTGCTGCGCGAGGAGCCCCAGGTGCGCGAATCGGTCACGGGGGCTACCCTGAACTTCGATAGCAAAAGACGGCAGGCCTATGCCGAGGTGGACGCCGAAACCTGGCGGCACTGGGCCGAAAGCGTCAAGAACCACGTGCTCTCCAACCTGGACAGGTACCTGCTGGAAGCCGAGGCCAGCCTCCAGAAAAACGGCGTACAGGTGCACTGGGCCGAGGACGCCGACGATGCCCGGCGCATTGTGGCCGATATTGCCCGCGCGGGCCAGGTCAGGAAGGTGGTCAAGGCCAAGACCATGGTCTCGGAGGAGCTTGCCATCAACCCCATGCTCGAGGGGATGGGGGTGGAGGTGCTCGAGACCGACCTCGGCGAGTACATCATCCAGCTATTACAACAGCCGCCCTCGCACATCGTGGGCCCGGCCATTCACCTGAACCTGGCGCAAATCCGCCAGCTTTTCCACGAGCGCTTTCAGACCCCGCCCGATGCCTCCCCCGAACACCTCGCGGCAGTGGCCCGCCAGCTCCTGCGTGAAGGCTTTCTGAAGGCCGATATGGGCATCTCGGGGGGCAATTTTGTGGTCGCCGAGACCGGCACCCTGGCCCTGATCGAAAACGAAGGGAACATAAGGCTCTCCACCTCGGCCCCGCGCATCCACGTGGCACTGGTGGGCATCGAAAAACTCCTGCCCCGCTTCACCGACCTGGCGGTTTTCCTCTCGCTCACCGCTCGCGCCGCCACCGGGCAGCGGCTGGGCACTTTTGTCTCGCTGATCCAGGGCCCCAGGCAGCCGGGCGAGCCGGACGGCCCCGAGGAAGTCCATGTGGTCTTTGTGGACAACGGACGCAGCAGCGTGCTGGCCGACCCCGAAGCCTGGGAGACCCTGCGCTGCCTGCGCTGCGCGGCCTGCCTGAACGCCTGTCCGGTCTACCGCCAGACCGGCGGCCACGCCTACGGCTATGTGTATAGCGGCCCCATCGGGGCTATTCTCTCCCCTGGGCTTTTGGGCCTCGAGGAAACCAAGCCCCTCCCCTACGCCTCCTCGCTGTGCGGGGCCTGTTTCCAGGCCTGCCCGGTGCGGATTCCCATCCCCAAACTCCTGCTCACCTGGCGCAACCGGGCGGTGCAGGAGGGGCTCTCCCCCAGGCTCGAGGCCGCCGCCATCAAGGGCTATGCCCTGGCCATGACCCAGCCCTGGGCCTACCGCCTGGCCTCCAAGGCCCTGCGCCTGTTGCCCGAAAAAGCCCTGGACAACACCGTGGTGCCGGTCATCAAAGCCTGGACGGAAGGCCGGGCGGGTTTGAAGCCCAGCCCCAAGAGCTTTCGGCAGATGTGGGAAGATGGAGAAGTGTAGGTGAAAGTCGATAGTCTATGGTCTATAGCCTATGGTCTAGTGCTTGTATTGATACCAAAAGAGCCCTGGGCTTCAGATTTCCCATAAATACCCCCGACCCGAGACCTGCGACCTGCGACCTGAGACCCCTATGACCCGCGCCAAAATCTGTGGCATCACCCGCCTCGAGGACGCCCTCCTGGCCGAGGCGCTGGGGGCCTGGGCTTTGGGCTTTATCCTGGCCCCCGGCACCAAGCGCTACCTCGAGGCCGAACAAATCCGCCCCATTTCGGAAGCGCTGGGGCCTTTTGTGGTGCGGGTGGGGGTGTTTGTGGACACACCCCCCGAGATCGTTCTGGCGCAGATGCAGACCGCCCGGCTCCAGGTGGCCCAGCTTCACGGGAGCGAACCCCCTGAGTGGGCCGCCCAGATCCGCCGGTTCTATCCGGTTATCAAGGCGTTTAGGCTCTCGGGGCCCGCCCGGCCCGACTGGCTTTCGTACCCGGCGGACGCGCTCCTGGTGGACGGAGTAAGCCCCGGCAGCGGGCAAGGCTATCCGCTGGACTGGCTGGCGCCCCTCAGGCCCCACCCCCGGCTGATTGTGGCCGGGGGCCTGACCCCCCACAACCTGCAACCCGTGCTGGAGCTGAAACCCTACGCGGTGGACGTGAGCAGTGGCGTGGAGGCCGCGCCCCGCCTCAAAGACCCCCTCAAGCTGCGGCAGTTCCTGGCTCAGGTGGCCTCGAGCGGCACCAGCCGGAACCAGTAGACATAGCGGCGCTCGGCCTCCTCCAACCGGTACTCCACGCTTTCGACCCGGTACAGGCCCCGATCCTGCCAGCAGTTGGGCTTCTTGCGCTCGTAAACGCGCATGGGGGCCTGGGTGGCGAGGGCCTCGAGCAACACCCGGTTACCCTTCACCGGCTGTTGGTGGCCCCAAAGCCCCTCGCCCGGATACAGAATGGCGCCGTCGGGCAGGAAGCGGTTCCGGTAGCCCGACTCGCCCCGGTCTACCAGCAGGCTATGGGGCCCAATGCCCCGCAGAGTTTTATGTTGGGCAAGCACCTCTTTCCAGGTCATCATGCTTGACACCTTGTAGGCCAGCCGCTATTATCCTATGTGCCCGTTCGGATCACTCCGACGCTGCGCAACAATCTGCTCCGGTGGTGTAGTTGGTTAACATACCCGCCTGTCACGTGGGAGATCGCGGGTTCAAGTCCCGTCCGGAGCGCCACTAAGCCGCCTGCGGGCGGCCTCTTGCCAAGGTAGCTCAGTCGGTAGAGCATGCGACTGAAAATCGCAGTGTCGGCGGTTCGATTCCGCCCCTTGGCACCAAGTCCAGGACGCAAAGACCGGAGTGGGGTTACTCCGGCTTTTCTTTTGAACTCTTAGAGCTTACAGAGCCTGGCTCACGGTTGAGGGTACCCCCAGGTAGTGCCACAAAAGCCCCAGCATCTCGCGGGTGGCCGCATCTACCGAGGCCTCGGGGTAGGCCACCCAGTGCACGCCCAGCGAGAAGCCGCTGTCCTCGACCATCAAGACGCGTAAGAGCCCTGCTCTAACCTCGGGCTCCACAAACGAGCGGCTGGACAGGCCCACCCCCAGCCCGGCCGCGGCGGCGGCTTTCACGCCGTACAGGCTGCCGCACTCCAGCACCCGCTCGGGCACAATCCCGTGGCGCTCGAGGAACTGTTCTAAGCGCAGGCGCAGACGGGAGTTGCGCTGGGGCACCAGCAAGGTCATGCCCTCGAGCTGCCCCAGGGCCACCCCCCCCATACCTGCCCAGGGATGCGTGGGGGCCACAATCAGCACCATCTCGTCGCTGGTCAAGCGACGGGCGCTGAGGGGCTCGGGCAGGGCGTCGGTGCCACCCAGCACCAGGGCCGCATCCAGGTCGCGCTGGTAGACCTGCTCGATGAGCTCCAGGGTGGTTCCGTTGGTCAGGTGCAGCTCGCAACGGGCCTCTTCCAGGGTGGCCCAGCGCAACAGGCTGGCCTCGTAGCGGGGAATCAGACTCCAGGCCAGACCCACCTCGAGCTGCGGAATGCGCTTGTGCCGCCGCTCCTCGATAAACCGCGTAGCGTGGGCCAGGCTGCGGTTCACCGCGCAGGCATAAGGGAGCAGGGCCTTGCCCGCCTCGGTCAGGGTAATGCCCTGCGGGGTGCGCTCGTAGAGGGGCTGGCGCACCGTGTCCTCGAGGGCCTTCAGGGTTTTGCTCACCGCAGGCTGGCTCAGGTTCAATATCTCGGCAGCGCGGCTCAGGCTGCGCAGTTCGGCCACCACGCAAAATACCACCAGGTACCTAGGGTTCAGACGCATAGCTTGTAAAGACAATCATACCCCGATGTGATGAAAAATATAACCAAAAGCTATTTGCTTCAACCAAAAGTTATACCTACCCTGGACTGAACGATGCCAGGTTTCAAGGGAGGTTGGTTTTCATGATTGTAAGGGAGGAAAAGGCCATTACGGCACGGAGCCAGGTTAAGGAGCGGCTCCATCATAAAATCCTGATTGTCGGCGGCGGGACGGCAGGCCTGACCGTGGCCGCCCAGCTCAGGCGCAAAGGGGTGGAGGATGTGGCGGTGCTCGAGCCCTCCGAAAAGCACTACTACCAGGCCGCCTGGACGCTGGTAGGGGCAGGCACCTACAACCCCCAGGCCTCAGTACGTCCCCAGGAAAACCAGATACCCAGGGGTGTGCGCTGGATCCAGGAGTACGCCCAGGAAATAGACCCCGAACGCCAGGTGGTGCGCACCCAGAACGGCCGCCAGATCGGCTACGACTACCTGGTGGTGGCTGCGGGTATTCAGCTCGACTGGCACAAGATTGAGGGGCTGGAAGAGACCCTGGGCCAAAACGGCGTGAGCAGCAACTACCGATTCGACCTGGCGCCCAAAACCTGGTCGTTTCTCCAGCAGCTCAAAGGCGGGGTGGCCCTGTTCAGCGCCCCCAGCACGCCCATCAAGTGCGGCGGCGCTCCGCAAAAAATCATGTATCTGGCCGCCGACCATGCCCGCCGCAAGGGAATCAGCAAAGATACCCAGATCGTCTTCGGCTCGGCTGGAACCACCATCTTCGGGGTGCCCGAGATCAAGGCCGTACTGGATCAGGTAGTGGAGCGCTACGGCATCCAGACCCGGTTCCACCACGAGCTGGTAGCGGTGGATGGACTCAAAAAAGAGGCCACCTACGAGTACACCGTGAATCATCCAGAGGTCAAGGCCAACCCCAGTACACCCAGGCCCCGGGTGACCATTCCTTTCGACTTTCTCCACGTAGTGCCCCCCCAAAGCGCCCCGGACTTCCTCAAACAAAGCCCCCTGGCCGACCCCAGCACGCCCTTAGGCTGGGTGCAGGTGGACAAACACACCCTGCAGCACGTGCGCTTCCCCAACGTGTTCAGCCTGGGCGATGCCAGCAGCCTGCCAACCTCCAAAACCGGCGCGGCCATCCGCAAGCAGGCCCCGGTGCTGGTGGCCAACCTGCTGGAGGTGATGAAAGGCCAGGAGCCCAAGAAGCAGTACAACGGCTACACCTCCTGCCCGCTGGTGACGGCCTACGGCAAGATGTTCCTGGCTGAGTTCCTTTACGACAATGTCTGGCACCCCACCCTCCCCTTTAACACCCAGAAGGAACGCTACGACATGTGGCTTCTCAAGAAGCACGGCCTGCCTTTCATGTACTGGAATCTAATGTTGAAGGGGCTGGCCTAAATATCCTGGGGGGGTATTTGACAAAATATCCCCTGGGGATATATCCTGCCAGGTGGAGGTTTGCTAATGCTCTTCAAGCAAATTTACGAGGAAGGTTTGGCTCAGGGTAGCTACTTCATCGGTTGTCAGTCCGCGGGTACCGCCATCGTGGTAGACCCCCGGCGTGATATTCAGGTGTACCTGGATGAGGCCCAGAAAAACGGCATGAAGATTGTGGCCATCACCGAGACCCACATCCACGCCGACTATCTCTCCGGGGCGCGGGAGCTGGCCAGGGCCACCGGGGCCAAGCTCTACCTCTCCGACGAAGGCGACCAAAACTGGAAGTACAAGGGCTTGGAGGGCTTCGACTACCAGCTGGTCAAAGACGGCGACCAGATCAAGCTGGGCAACATCACCCTGACCGTGGTACACACCCCCGGCCACACCCCCGAGCACATCAGCTTCCTGGTGCAAGACGGCGCGGCCGCCAGCGAGCCCGGCTTCATCCTGACCGGCGACTTTGTGTTTGTGGGCGATGTTGGTCGCCCCGACCTGCTGGAAGAGGCAGCGGGCATTATGGGCACCGCCGAGCCCGGTGCGCGGCGCATGTTCAAGAGCCTCAAAGAGAAGTTCCTCACCCTGCCCGACTACGTGCAGGTCTGGCCCGGCCACGGCGCGGGCAGCGCCTGCGGCAAGGGGCTGGGGGCCGTCGCCAGCACCACCGTGGGCTATGAGCGCCGCTTTGCCTGGTGGGCCGACTACCTGCGTAACAATGACGAGGAAGGCTTCGTCAAGGCCCTACTGTCCGGCCAGCCCGAGGCCCCTTACTACTTCGCCCAGATGAAGCGGCTCAACCGCGACGGTATGCCCATCCTGGGCGACCTCAAGGAGCCACACCTCTTCACCCCCGAGCAGTTCCAGCAAAAGCTGTCGGAAGGCGTTTTGCTGGTAGATACCCGCGACAAGCTGGCCTTCGCCGGCGGGCACCTGGGGGGCGCCATCAACATCCCGGCGGGCAAGAGCTTCTCGACCTGGGCCGGCTGGCTCTTGCCCTACGACCGCGACTTCATCCTGCTGGCCAGCCCTGAGCGGGTGCACGAGCTGGTCAAGCAACTCATCCGCATCGGGCTGGATCGGGTGGTGGGCTATATTCCCAGCCTCGAGGGCTACGTGCAGGGCGAGCTCGAGACCGTGCCGCAGATTACCGCCGCCGAGGCCAAGGCCCGCTGGGAAAAAGGCGAGGTGGCCATCCTGGACGTGCGCGGAGCCGACGAGTACCTGGCCGGCCACATCCCTGGTGCCCTGAATATCCACGCCGGACGGGTGATGAACCATCTGAACCGCATTCCCAAGGACAAGCCGGTGGTGGTGCACTGCCTGGGCGGAGACCGCTCCTCCACCGCCATCAGCGCCCTGCTTTCGGCAGGCTTCAACAACCTGATTAACCTCACCGGGGGCATCCGGGCCTGGCAGCAGGAAGGCTTCCCGGTGGAGAAAGGCCCGGCCCGCGAGCTGGTGGAGGCCTGAGTTTCGCAAAACCTGCCCACGGCCCCTGGCCCTGCCAGGGGCTCCCCCACGAAACCTGAACACCCATGAACCTGAACGTCAAAACCGCCTACCATACCCTGGAACGCTACCAGGTGGTGGACATCCGCGAGCCCGAGGAGTGGGCCGACGGCGTACTGCCGGGGGCCCTGCGCCTGCCCTTGTCCAAGCTGGCCAGCCTGGCGCCTTTGTACCTCGAGCGCGACCAGCCCGTTCTGCTCTACTGCAAGAGCGGTAACCGCTCGCAGGAGGGTCTCAGAGCCCTGCAAAGCCTGGGCCACCCCAAGGTCTGGCAGCTCGAGGGCGGCATCAAGGCCTGGTGCGAGGCCGGTATCCCCTGCGCAAGCCCGGTTTAGACCAGCCCCATCTAAAAGGGAGGAAAACATGCTGACCGTACCGTACAAAGACATCAGCCCCCAGGAAGCCCGCAAACTGCAAGAAGAAAACGTGCTCTTCGTGGATGTGCGCGAGCCCGAAGAGTTTGCCCAGGTGCGCATCGAGGGAGCCCTGCTGATCCCCCTCTCCGAGTTCGCCGGGCGCTTCTCGGAGATTCCCAAGGACAAGCCCGTGGTGCTTTACTGCCGCAGCGGCAACCGCAGCGCCCAGGCGGCGGGCTGGCTCTCGGCCAAGGGGTATTCCAACCTGCTGAACCTGGATGGCGGCATCATGGCCTGGTACCAGATGGGCCTGCCCCTGGACACCCAGCCCCTGGAGGCCACCTACCACGACACCGCCTTTACCGAGCTGACCCCCCACCAGGCCCAGCAGTGGATTCAGGAGGGTGCGTATGTGGTGGACGTGCGCGAACCCTACGAGTATGCCATGGGGCACGTACCGGGAGCAGTGAACATCCCCCTGGGGCGTTTTGTGGCGGAGTCCAAGAACCTGCCCAAAGACCGCAAGCTGGTGCTGGTCTGCGCCTCGGGCAACCGTTCCTCGCAGGCTTCGGAGTTCCTGGTAGGCCAGGGCTTTGATGGCGCCAAGGTGGGGAACCTCGAGGGCGGCACCTACGGCTGGATGGCCTCGGGCTTTGAGGTGGCGCGTTGATCGGTTGGCTCAAAAGCCTGCTGGGGGGTGGGGCTAAGGTGGGGCGGCTCGGCCCCCTCGAGGCTTACGAAAAGGCCAAGGCCGGGGCCATCATCCTGGACGTTCGCACCCCCCTGGAGCGCCAGGAAGGCAAAATTCCCGGCTCCCAGGCCCTGCCCCTGGACAGGCTAGCCCAGGAGTGGGACAAGCTCCCCAAGGACAAGGAAATCATCTGCCAGTGCCAAAGCGGCAACCGCAGCGCCCAGGCGGCCCGTTTTCTGGCCGAGCGCGGCTACACCACCTACAACCTGGCTGGGGGTCTCTTGGCCTGGAAGCAGCACAAACTCCCGGTGAAGTGATGTTCGATGTCTTTCCCAACGAGCTCTCCTTCTGGCAGAAAAAAGGGGCCCTGCTCCTCGACGTGCGCTCGCCGGAGGAGTACGCCGCAGGCCACATTCCAGGAGCCCGCAATCTCCCGCTGGAACAGCTGCTCGATCAACTTGGCAGTCTGAAAAGCCCCATCATAACCATCTGCGCTACCGGCAGCCGGGCCGGGCTGGCAGCGGAGGTGCTCGAGTACGAGGGCTTCGAGGTGGGCAAACTGGTCAGCGGCATCCAGGGGTATGCCGCCCAGGGTTACGAGCTCTCGTGCAAGGGCCGTGGGAAGCAGGTCGAAACCCCCTTCAAACCCGAGGAGGCCCCATGTACCTAGCCTGGATAGGCGCTGTCATGATCGGTCTGGCCCTGGGCATGTTGGGGTCGGGAGGCTCCATCCTGACGGTGCCCATTCTGGTCTATCTGGTGGGCGAGCCCGACAAGCTAGCCATTGCTGAGTCGTTGGCTATTGTGGGCCTGATAGCCCTGGTGGGGGCCGTGCCCTATGCCCTCAAGGGGCAGATTGACTGGCGTAACGTGCTGTTCTTTGGCATCCCCGGCATGACGGGAACCTACCTGGGAGCGTATTTCTCGCAGTGGGTGCCGGGGGTTTGGCAGCTGGGGCTGTTTGCGGTGGTGATGCTTCTGGCGGCTTACATGATGTTCCGCCCCCCTAAGC
Source organism: Meiothermus sp. CFH 77666 (assembly GCF_017497985.1). Classification (NCBI taxonomy): domain Bacteria; kingdom Thermotogati; phylum Deinococcota; class Deinococci; order Thermales; family Thermaceae; genus Meiothermus; species Meiothermus sp. CFH 77666. Next base: position 30,090 of record NZ_JAGDFV010000008.1, on the reverse strand, counting down.
TCGAGGCCAAGGCCCAAAAGCGCTCCTATCTCAAAATCATCCTCGATGGCCTGATCGTCGGTGCCCTGACCGGGCTGGTGGGGGTGGGCGGGGGTTTCCTCATCGTACCCGCCCTGGTACTTCTGGGAGGGCTTCCCATGCATCTGGCGGTGGGCACCAGTTTGTTGGTGGTGGCCATGAAATCCGCCAGTGGATTTTACAAGTACCTCCATCTGCTGCCCGAGCAGGGCTACACCGTGCACTGGGACATTGTGCTGCTCTTTGCCGCACTCGGCATTGTAGGCAGCCTGTTCGGCGGACGCATTGCTGCCTCTATACCCCAACTAACCCTACGGCGCGGCTTTGCCGGGTTTCTGGTGGTGATGGGGGTTTTTATTCTGTGGCAGAACCTGCCCAAAGTGCTTCATGGATAATAAGGCACTACGCCTTGCTATAGGACTAGCGCTCCTCACAAAAATCGAATCATCCAGGACTAAGAATCCCTTGTCCTGAACAAAACAGTGGCCGCCTGGTGGATGGGCAGTCGCATCTGTGAAGAGCGCGATAACGCTCGTAATGCTGTATTCAGGGGATTTTTGCAAGAGTTTTCAACAATTTGCTTCTAGATTATCTTCAGTATGAACCTTTTAGACTGGCTCCGCAGCTGGGGCCGCAAACAGCCCACAGAAGCACCCAAACTAGAAGAAGCCGAGCAACGCTTCATGGGCCTTGATGTGCAGGCCGTCATCAATACTCACCTGGCCTGGCGCAAGCGCCTCGAGGATCGCATCCTAGGCCTGTCTAACGAGGAAATAGATATTGTTGCGGTCATGCAGGACAACCAGTGCGCCCTGGGGCAGTGGCTCTACGGCAAGGCCGCCCGCAGCACCCTGGCCCTGCACCCCGAGTTTGCTGCCCTGCGCGAAACCCATCGGAACTTTCATCTATACGCAGCCCGGGGCGTGCAAACCCTTCGGATGCGGGGCGTGGAGGCGGCCCGGGTTATGCTCGAGAGCGAGTTTGATCGCCTCTCCAAAGATATCGTCTTCAATCTCGCCACCCTGATGCACAAGGAGCGTACCCTTAATTGAGCTGTGAATATCCGTGGATGCACGAGCGGGTACACCGGGAATACTCAGAACGGTGACGCGAAAGGCACAAAAACCCAGCCAAAAGTGTCATTCCGAGCGCAGCGAGGAATCCGAAGTGCTGCCATCCCCAACAATCACTAGCCCTGTGCAGTACCGGATTCCTCGTCGGCTAACGCCTCCTCGGAATGGCAGGTGTTTTCGTTGTTGGATTCGATGACCCTTGTGCCGCTTTGATTCGTTGCCAAACGGCGAGGTATCAATCCTACCAAAGGGCGTACTCCAGAGTTAAGACAGACTGAAGGGCTACCCGCCTGTCAACTGTTCAATAATCCACCTCAATCTGGCCGAACTACTCATACCCGGCCAGCGCAAGGTCGTCCTTGAGTGCATCTACCTCTACCTTGCCCGCGTACAGGTTGACCACCTTTCCCTCACCATCCAGCACAAACGTCCAGGGCTGCCCCAGCACTCTATAACGGTTAGCCACAGCTACGGGGTTATCTCCGCCTGGCAGGGCCAGCAACGGTAAAAAGTTGGGGTAGGTCTTCATGTAGTCGCGCACCACCTGGTCGGTATCTCTGGGCTCGCGGCTGATGACTACAAAGGGCACCTTGTACTGCTGGGCCAGCTGGTGCAGCTTGGGGAACTCGGCCTTACAGATAGGGCACCAGCTTGCCCAGAAGGTAATCACCACTGGCTTCCCCTTGAAACTGGCCAGGGTGTAGACCTTGCCGGAAGCATCGCGCAGTCGAAAGTCGGGGGCTACCTGGCCTGGTGAGGCTGCCAGAACGATTGCAAAGAACACCAGCATTGCCAACCAGCGATTCATGTTTCCTCCCCATTATTTGAACGAAGGCTAGTTGTGAAGCATACCTGTAGAGGGTATAAACACTATGAATTAAAAAGTAATGACCGCCAAAAAGCAAGGGCTTTTAATTTTATTACTTGCAGATTACACTACACCCCGGTATGGTGTAGATATTGTGGGAGAAGTGAGTACACTCTGGCAGACCTATTTGGAAAACCTGCGCCCACACCTTTCGGGGCGCGACCACCGGGGCAAAAAAGGCAGTTTACGCTGGCTGGAAGCGGCGGTGGCCGAGCGGGGCGGACGGGCCGGCACGGTTCGCAACATTCTGTACAAAGACCTGGGCAGCCCGGAGGAAAAGCTGCGCCTGTTTGAGGTAATCGGCGATTTGTACACCGAGTCGGGCCTCGAGGCCCCCAGCCTGCCCTCGGAGCTGGCCCTCGAGTCGGCCCGGCGGGCCCTGGGGCGCGACAAGCGCAGGCTGTTCCGGCGTTTCGTGCGGGCGCTGGAGCAGGGCGACAAACCCCAGATGGTGGTGGTGGGGGGCGCCGCGACCGGCAAGGGCGTGCTGCTGGCAGCGGTGGAGCGGGCGGTGCCCAACTGCCTGATGGTGAACCTGGGGGGGGAGCTGGCCCAGCACCTGCACCCCCTGGCCGAGAAGCTGGACATCGAGCTCGAGGGCATCTTCTCCCAGCTTTCCCCCACCCAGCCCTACGCCTTGCAGGCCGCCCTGCAAGATGAGCTCCGCAACGAGATTGCCAAGGCCCTCAACGCCTTCGGCAAACCCCTGCTCCTGCGGGCCGAAAAAGAGGGCCAGATTGGGGGGCTGAGCCTGCGCGACGCCCAGGGCAACCCGGTGGGGCTGGCGGCCTGGGTCGAGCCCCTCCTGCGGCGGCTTACCATCCCCTTTCTGGCCGGGCTCTCCGAACCCCCGCCCAACCTGGCCTGGAGCCCCCTTTCAGCCCCCAGCCGGGCCGAGGCTCGCCGCTACGTGAAAGACCGCCTGCCCGACCTGCCCCCCGAACGGGTGGAGGCCCTGGTGAACCAGGCCGGGCGCAACTTCGCCGAGCTTTCCCGGCTGGTGCTGCTGGAGGCCGCCCAGACCCACGGGAGCACCCCGAATCTGGCCCAGGACACCACCCTGCGCCCCATCCTGCACGCGCTGGCGGTGCTCTCCCCCGAGGCCGACCCCGGCATTCCGGTAGCCCTGCTGGAAAAGGCCCTGAACAAGGGCCTCGAGCACCTCTCGCAGGCCGAGCGGGCGCTCTTGGCCCCCATGGGCGAGGGCAAGGTACGCCCGGCCCTGCGCACCCTGCTGCCCATCGTCCCCGAAAAAGAAGCCCGCAAACTACACGCCCTGGCGCTGGATTTTTTCAAGGGCGATCTGTTCCGCCTGCTCCATCACGCCCGGGGGGCCCACCGGCTCGACAAGCTGCTGGAGTTGCTTTCCCAAGACCCCAGCCGGCTTTCGCTCCTGCCCACCCTCTGGGCCGAGTCGCAGCACTGGCCCGGCCCCGAACGGGAGAAACTGGCCATGGCGGTGGTGCGCTACCGCGCGGTCTTGGGCCAGTACGCCCACCCCGAGGCCCTCGAGGCCCTCGAGCTGCTCTTTCGTTCCGCCGACCCCGCCACCCAGTCCTGGGCCCGGGTCAAGGCCGCCGAGGCCCGGGTGGACGCGGGGGATTTCCCGGCTGCCCTGGAGCTGTTGCCCCCACCCGAGACGCTCTCGGGCGACGTGGGGGCCGAGGGGCTTCTGGTCTGGGCGGCGGTCGAGCGCTGGCAGGGCGACTATGCCCAGGCCGAAGCCTATGTGCAGCAGGCCCTTTCAATGCCCATCCAGCCCTTCCTGGCCGACCGGGTACGCCTGTGGCAGGGCCTGGTAGCCAAGGACGCAGGCCGTTTCGAGGAAGCCCTGGAAGCCTTACGCCAGGTTTCCCACGACCCCTTGCTGGTGGGGCGGGCCCGCTACCAGTCGGGCGATTTGCTCCTGCGCACCGGACGGGTCTACGAGGCCGAGGCCCAGATGCGGCAGGGCTTGCAAGCCCTGGAATCCTCGGGGGCGCCCCCGGAAGAGGTGGCCAGGGTACGGGCCCGGTTCGGCACCGCCCTGCGCCGCATCGGCAACTTCGAGGAAGCCGAGAAATACCTTTACCAGTCCATCCGCGAAGCCTCCGACGGGTTTATCCGCGCCCGCGCCATGAGCGAGGCCAGCGTGCTGGAGCTGGTGCGGGGCCGCCCCCTGGAGGCCCTGAACCTGCTGGCCGAGGCCGAAAGCTACCTGCGCGAGGTGCGCGAACGCCCCGAGGAGGCCCACTACCGCCACCGGCGCACCCTCTACCGCATTGCCGTGGCCTACTGGGTGCGGGCCAGCGGGCTGCCGTACCTGCCGCCCTATGTGGGCGGACAAAAAGCCCCCGAGAGCGAGAAAATTTTGCGCGAGCTGCGCGAAGAGCTCCTCAGCAAAAAGCTTCCCGGCGACCGCTATATTGCCCTGGCGATTGACGTGGCCCTCAAGCTTTCCTTGCTGATGCCGCCCGACCAAGCCGAGGCCATGATGCAGGGCTGTTTGCAGCAAAGCGACCCCTACTTCCAGGCCCAGGCCCGCCTGGGCTACGCCGAGACCCTGGCCCGGCAGGAGAAGTGGGCCGAGGCCCTGGCGCAGGTGGTGCAGATCGGCGATTTGCAAGACCCCGGCGTGCAGAGCTGGAAGCTGGGACTCGAAACCCAGGCCCTGCTGGGGCTCGGCCAGGAGGAAGCCGCCTGGAAAAAGCTACAAAGCTGCATGGGTCTGCCCGCTCCTTACCGCGCCCAACTGGGCCGGGTGCTGGGGAAAATCTGGCCCGCCGAGGCCCTCCAGGCCCGTTTGGGCAATCGCTCCCCACTGGCCCTCGAGGATGTGCTGGCCCTCCGGCTCCAGGCTTTTATCACAACCCTCGAATTAACTTGAGTAGAGCCTTAGGATTTGCCGAGAACTTTCTAACCGTGCGCAACACCGGCCACTTTTTGAGATGCAAGAGGCTCAGGATGACATCCCGTAAGTACATCAACCCCACCGCCCCCTTGCAGCTTCCCAACACCGTGTCTCGCTTGTGGTGTAGGTGGTTCTCCACCTCCCAATGTCCCCCCCACAGACGGGTCAGCGCATAGGCGGTCTCCTCCCGTAGCTCCCCGGTATTCTTGCCACAACCCTCTGTTGCATCCCTCCGTACCTGGTGCTGGATGTGTTGATCCGTGGTCTGGTAGCTGGCAATAGCCCACCAGATCAGTCCCTAGAGCTTCGCCTGGTTCTCTTCCCCCTTTCGCTCCACCACCGCTGCAGCCAGCTCCGGGTTGCACAAAGCGGCATCCCCCGTCAGTATCCAGTCCACCCCCAGCCCCTCCATGCGTACCACCCGTCCATGCGCCGCCGCTGCCTCACCGGCAACAACCGCCTGGCTGCCCAGGGAGAGCCCCAGCCCCTAAACCAAAGCTGACAAAAAGACCAGCGCCTCTTCCCCTTGCCGGATGCGCCGGGTACCCCGCAGGTGTTTCCCATCCGCAGCGACAGGACGATCCCCTGTCGGGACAGAGCCCTGGCGGGCCTGTTCAGCCAGGGGCAAACAGGGTCTGCCATACCTCCTGGGCCCAGTCAAGCAAGGCGGACTGGAGGGCGTCGAGCTGCTTTGAGAGGGACTGGAAGCAACGGTAGAGGGTGGCCTGGGCCGGTAGCTTCCGCTGGCCCAGGCGGGTACGGATACCTGGTTGAGCAGGAAAGCGCGATGGTCTTTCAGCCACTGGCTGATGGCCGGGATGTTGTGTCGCCCAGCCCCCACCGCCATCAAGCAGATCAGCAGCAGGTCTTGCCAGCGATGTTGCGTTTTCAGGAACTCGCGGGAATCGGGTATCTGGGCTAGATGCGGCAACGGACTAGGGATGGAGACAGATTTGATATGTGCTTATGATAAAAGCCTAGTCGTACAAATACCCTTGCAGAGCCGCCCATTTTGGCACGTACAATGCTGTATGTTCTGGCAAAAGCCGTAGCAGACGCCCTTTCGTTCCTCCCCTACCGTGTAGCAACTGTATTGAAAGTCAAGCAGCCTGTGCAGGAATGGGCGGGGGATTCCAGGGTTGACCATCCCGCAGCATGGCATTGAGCATCACCAGCAAGTGCCGGGCACAGGCGGTGATGGCGACCTTGTGGGGCTTGTGCTGAGCCATGAAACGTTGGTACAGGTGCTGCATGTACGGCTCGAAGCGGCAGGCTACCTGGGCGGCCTGATAGAGGGCGCAACGCACCGAGGCCCGTCCCCCGTAGACGTGCCGCTGCCCGCGAAGCTGCCCGCTGTCAAAGTTGAAGGGGGCCAGACCGGCCAGGGCCGCGATCGGCTTGGGGTTGAGTCGGCCCAGTTCCGGCAGTTCGGCCAGCAGCACAGCGGCGATGGTCTCGCCGATGCCTTTGACCGAGGTCAGCAGGCGCTTGCGCTCGCTCCAGGCTTGGTGTTGCTCGATCAGGGCCTGGATGCGCTGGTTGAGGGTGCGCACCTCCTCCTGCAGTCGCTGGATCAGACCCTCCAGGCTGGCCCGGAGGGCGGGGGTACGGGCCTGGAGCAGGCGTTGTTTCTCCATCGCCAAGAGCCCCACCACCTGCCGACGACGGGTCACCCAGGCCTCCAACTCGCGGGTCTGGGCCTCGGGTAGGGGTCGCAGCGGGGGCGCTACCACCCGGGCGTAGCGGGCCAGCACCTGCGCGTCCAGCCGGTCGGTCTTGGCGCGTTGCCCGGTGGCTCTGGCATAATCCCTCACCTGCCGGGGGTTGGCCACCACCAGCGGCAGACCCGCCTCCACGGCGGCCAGCACCAGGTTCAGCTCATAGCCCCCGGTGGCTTCACACACCACCCGCTGGGGCTGAAGCCGCACCAGCTGCTCTACCAGGGCAGCAATCTCAGCCTCACGGTTATGGCAGGCCAGGCTTGCTGAGCTACCCTCCACGGCCACCTCCAGGCGATCCTTGCTCACATCGATGCCAATGTAGACTCCGGGTACTTGATGCATACCCCCCTCCGCTCAGGCACTTTCCAAGGAACCCAGCCTTATGATGCGAGATGGTTCTCTAGCAACTGTTCGGGTTTATGCTGGAAAGGGTGGAGGCGTAGTGACCCATGCTACAAAGCGTTCTCTGGGAACTCAGGGGAGGACGGTCTACTACGCCTTGCCCGTTACTAAGATATAAGGGGAGGTTGGGTGGGGTTGTGGAGCAGCACCTTCGTGTAGTTGAGCGGTTGAGGGCTTCGCCCAATACCCTCCCCGCCCTCCCTACGCGGTAGGGAGGGGACTAGAGATCAATACCTCCGAGAAACCTGGAGGTGTATGGACATCTCTACAACGGTGTGCTCAGTGCCCCTCCAGCTCACGCAGAAAGCCCCGTAGAGCGGTGTTGAAGGCTTTGGGGTTCTCCAGGTTGGCCAGATGGCCCGCCTGGGGAATTAGGAGCATCCGGCTATCGGGAATTTGTGCAGCCATCTGCCGTGCATCGGCGGGAGGGGTCAGGGTGTCCTCTTCCCCTACCAGTATCAGCGCCGGAACCGCAATATCCGGCAGCAACGGTACCGAGTCGGGGCGCTCGGCCAGCCCTTTGAGGCTGGCAATGGTCTTGGCCGGCTCGGCAGCCAGCAGGGTCTGGCGCACCTGCTCCACCAAAGCCGGGTTCCGGGTGCGCGTGCTCTCGCCAAGGTGGCCCGGCAACAAGGCCTCGGGCAAAAAACCCGTTCCTTCCTGCTGAATTCGCAAGGCCATCTGGGCCCGGGCCGCTTTTTGTTCAGGGGTGTCGGGGGTGGCCCGGGTATCGGCCAGCACCATCCCAAGGAAGCGCTCGGGCTCCAAATTCCACAAGCGGAACATCACGTAGCCCCCCATCGAAAGCCCTACAAACACCGCCTTCTCCCAGCCCCGGTTGTCCATTTCCACCAGCACATGGGCCGCCGCACTTTCCAGGCTCTCGTAACCCAAAATCTCAGGCACCAGGACGGGATGCCCCTTCACGACCTCGAGCTGTCCCTCCCACATGGCCGGGCTGTAAGGAAAGGCGTGGAGAAAGATCACCGGAATAGACATACCCAAAGAATAGCCGAAAGCCCAAAGCCAAAGGCTGAGACGCCAGGGCGTTGGGCAATTTCATTTCTCCACCTTTTATCGGGCCGCTTGGCAGACAGGCTCTGAGGAATTAGACACACTCAATCTGGCACAGCTTGGAAGCGCACCGTCTGCAACCTGGGATCAGGTTTCCTTGGCCAAACCCTTCAGGGCCGCCTGGTAGAGCTTTTCAATATCGGTCTCGCCGGTTTCCAGTTGCCATTCGTAGGCGGCCTCGAGCATCCGGCTGAACGCCTTTCCCGGCTTGTGGCCCCGCGCAATTAGGTGGCGTCCCAGCAAAACCGGCCTGATTGGCACCGGCTGCGGCTCAAAAAACTGCCAGGACTCTAGGGGCCGACGCTCGCCTCCATCAGCCTCGTACAGGGCTTTCAAGGCGGGCAAATATGGCCCGGCCTTGGCCTGGAACTTGCGAATGGCGGCTGGCGTAGGCTTGGTAAAGACCGGCACCATGTGTAAAGCCGTGGTCACCACCAGCTCGTCGCGCAGGTGGTTGGGCAGGCGCAGTTCGCGGGCGATGCGGGGAATCAGCGCGGCCCCTACCCGCTCGTGACCATGAAAGCTGTACCAGCCCTCGGGCTTCCAGCGGGCGGTGTCTTTCTTGCCGATGTCGTGCAGGAGGGCGTGCCAGCGGATGTTGGGCGGGGCCCGGTCAACCACCTGAAGCACGTGGGTCAGCACATCCCCCTCGGGGTGCCAGCGGGGGTTTTGCAAGAGCAGGTGGGTATCTTCAAACTCGGGAATCAGGCGCTGCAGGATTTCCAGGTCGTACAGATAGCGCACAAAGCGGCTGGGTGTTCCGTTCTGGAAGGCCTTATCAAACTCGGCGGTTACGCGCTCGATGGCTACATGCGAAAGCACTTCCGGGGCCGCCTGCCATGCTGCTTGCAGGGTATTTTTCTCAATCTCGAAGCCATACCGCGCCGCAAACCGGCCCGCCCGGATCACCCGCAGGTAGTCCTCGCGGAAACGCTGGCCGGGGTCGCCCACCGCCCGCAGCACCCCCGCCTCGATGTCCTGCTGCCCCCCGTAGGGGTCAATCACCCGCCCCTCGGCATCCATGGCAATGGCGCCGATGGTGAAGTCGCGCCGGGCCAGGTCTTCTTCGATGCTCTGCCCCCACTGAACCCTGGCCTTGCGCCCAAAGGTTTCGACGTCGCGCCGAAAAGTGGTGACCTCGTAGGGGTGGCGGTCAATCAGCACCGTGACGGTGCCGTGCTCTATGCCAGTAGGAATGGCCTCGAGGCCATGGGTTTGGGCCAGGCGCAGGGTTTCTTCGGGCGGTGCAGAGGTAGCAAAGTCCAGGTCTTCGGGCTCGAGGCCCAGCAATATGTCGCGCACCGCTCCCCCCACCAGGTACAGGTCGGGCAGGAAGGAGAGTTGCTGCATAACGGCCCGGTAGTTCATAGCCAGCGCCAGACGTTGAGGGTAGCACCTGCAAGGCCTAATGCCAAGGCAGTTCTACACTTGCAACCCCCATAAATCCTCCACAGCAAGCCCCCGAACACCCCCCAGCACAAAGCACTCCTCCTCGAGCAACCCCGGCCAGTCTTGCAGAACCTGAGCGAAGTTTTCCTCCGGCCCGGCCTGCGAGGCATGGGCCAGCACCGCGGCCCGGATGGTCTCGGCATAGGGTCGCACATCCACCCGCAGCGCTACCGAGCAGGCCGAGACCCCATAGCGCTCGGGGTCAAACCTGGTTCTGGCTACCTGCTCCTTGAGGCGGACGGGGAACAGCAGATACCTGGGAGGGTCGGCCATCACGTTGCCCGCCCGCCAGAACGCCCCCAGGGTAGCCCGGTGCAGGTGAATGTGGTCTGCATGCCCGTAGTAGCCCTGCGGGTCAAAGCCAATCATCACCTGGGGGCGGATCTGGGCGATGTGCGCCAGTAAAACGTCCTCCACCTGCTGCAGGTCCTGGTGCATGAAGCCCTGGGGGTTGGCCTGGGCCACCTCGAGCGGATAGCCGGAGTCCTGGTAGTCCAGCAGAATGGGCGGGCGTAGGCCCAGAATAGTGCAGGCGGCCTCGAGCTCCTTCTCGCGCAGCCGACCCCTGGCCTCCCCTTTGGGGTAGCGCGTTTCATCAATAGCGGGATGCCGGATGCGGCCCTGCTCGCCTCGAGTTGCACAAATCAGGTACACCTCGTGGCCCTGCGAGGCCAGCTTGGTTAAGGTTCCAGCGCAAAAAAACGATTCGTCGTCGGGGTGAGCGAAAACAGCCAGTACACGCATGGCACCCCAGTCTACCCCTGTCCGGTGAGCATTAAGGAGGCATTTGTCGTGTTCCCAGGGAGCACCTGGCCAGAAATCGCGCCAAGTATCTCCGCGATAGAAACGTAATGGGTAAGGAAAGGGTGATTCACGAAGCCGCGCCGATGCAAACCCCAGAATTCGCACTTCCGTTGAGCAGCATGGTATTTCTATCGCGGAAGCACTTAGACCTTTACCCTGTGCAGCTCGAGCAGCCCCCGCACCGGGTGCTTGCGGTCTATTTCCTGGATCAAGCGCAGCATGTACACCACCGCCGCCGCATCCCAGGCTTGCGGCCTGCAGGAAGCCGGGTATGGCACCGGGGGCTCCCCCTCCTGCCTGGGATAGCCCCCCACCAGCTCCGGCAGGCGCCAGTCGTGCTGGGTCATGGCCAGGCGGAACAGGTTCTCGGCAGCTCGCAGGGCTTCCTGGTAAAAGCCATATCGCACCAGTCCGCCGATAAACAGGGCGTTGTCGTGCGGCCAGACCGAGCCGTTATGGTACGAGAGGGGGTTATAGCGCACCTCATCCGCGCCCAGGGTTCGCACCCCCCAGCCACTGTAAAGCGTCTCGGAGAACAGGGTCTGAACCAGTTGGGGCGCGACCTCGTCTGGCACGATACCGCTCCACAGCAGATGACCGGGGTTGGAGGTGAGGATGGCCATGGGCTTTTTCGCACCGTCCAGGCCGGCTGCGTAGGTTTGGAGTTCCGGCAGCCAGAACTGCTGGTGAAAACGGGTTTTGAGGGCCTGGGCCCTGGCTTCCCAGGCCTCGGCATGGCTGTTTTGCGAAAGCGCCTGGTAAAGCTCCGCCGCCGCCTGGTAGGCCATATAGGCATAGCCCTGCACCTCACAGACCGCAATGGCGCCCTGGGCCAGCGAGCCATCCTGGTGGCTTTGTGAGTCGTGCGAATCCTTCCAGGACTGCACCACATGGCCCCGGTCGGTGTTGGGGGCGTACTCCAGAAAGCCATCCTGGTCGGGGTCGGCGTAGTCGGTCATCCAGGTGAGGGCGGCCTCCCAGTGGGGCCTCAGTGTCTGTACCAGGGCCAGGTCGCCGGAGTCTTTCCAGTAACGGTGCAGCAGTACCACAAAAAGCGGGGTTGCATCTACCGTGCCATAGTAGCGTGCAAAAGGCACCTTTCCGGTGCGGGAGAGTTCGCCCAGGCGCATCTCGTGGATAATCTTGCCGGGGGTTTCGTCTAGAAAGGCATTCACTTCAGTACCCTGGTATCTGGCCAGATAGTAGAGCACCCCCTGGGTGACCTCGCTGGCCCAGGGCTGCATCATGTAGGCCGTCAGCAGGGAGTCGCGACCAAAAGGGCAGACATACCAGGGGATGCCCGCCGCCGGGAAAAGCCCCTCGGGCAGCGAGAACAGCAGGGCCCGCAGATCGGTAATGGCCTGTTCCAGAACCCGCTGACTGCGCCCGCTCTCCATGCGAAGCGGGAAACGCTTCTGCCAGTTTTCATAGCTGGGGAGGGCTGGAGTGTGGGGTTCAAAGGGGCTCTCGAGGCGGCCTTCCAGGGTTAGCACGGCCTTCTCTTTTGGCGCAAGGGTCCACTTCCAGGTGTAGGTTTTTGCGTTGTCCCCGGTGGCGTGTTCCTGTGCCGGGAGGGGGTTGGGGGTGAGATGGGTCGCCACCCGCAGGCCATCCGGGGCGGTATATTCAAAGCCCTGGATTTTGCGCGAGACCTTGTACCAGCCCTTGGCCTCAAACAGGTCGGCGAAGTCAGCCGCGGCCTCGAGGGCCACCTCCACCGTCTGGGGCTTCAGCGAGGTGTTCTCCAGCTCGAGCCGTTCGCTAAAGCCGCCCCGCGTAATCTGTAACTCCCGCCGCACCCCCACCAGCTGGTCGGGCCCCACAATCAGGCTCCAATGCTGCACCAGACGATCCGGGCGCGGCGTATGTGAAACCAGCAGGCTAAAGCCAGGTAAGTTCCACAAATACCGGGAGAGGTAGCGGGTATCGTGGCGGTAGAAGCCGCGTTCGTCCTTATCGGCCATTCCCTGATCCGACAAAACAGCGTAGGTATCGTCTTCTTTGAGCGGCAACATGTAGAACCTCGCTGATAGCTCATGGCGCATGGCTGATAGCTTTTGCCTTAATGGCTATCAGCCGCCAGCTATTGGCAATTAACCTTTCAAAGCGCTGGTCGAAACCCCCTCCACAAAGTAGCGCTGAAACACCACAAACAGAATGATAATGGGAATCATCGAGAGAAAGGCACTGGCCAGCATCAAGCCCCAGTCGCCCGCCACCCCATAGGCGTTACGGAAGAAGGAAAGGCCCAGGGGCAGGGTGTAGTTGCCCTGCTGGCCCGACAGCACCACCGCCGCCTTGAAGAACTCGTTCCACATGCCCTGGAAGGTCAGGATGGTGAGGGCCCCCAGCGCGGGCGTGGCCATGGGGATGATGATACGGAAAAAGGTGGTGATGGGGCTGGCCCCGTCAATCAGGGCCGCTTCCTCGATTTCGCGGGGGATGGACTCGAAAAACTGCTTCATGATGAAGACTGCCCCCGCCCCCACCGCACTCCAGACCACCATGCCCCAGAGGCTGCTCAAAAGGCCCAGATCGCGCAGCACCAGGTAGTTGGAGATGAAGATGGCCTGAGCCGGCACGGTCATGGTAAAGACCACAAAGGCGAATAAGTAGTTCTTGCCGGGGAAGTACATCCGGGCCAGGGCATATCCGGCCAGCGAGGCAAAAAGCAGGGTCGTCAGCACCACCGCCACACACACCAGAAAGGTGTTGAGCGTCCAGCGCAAAAAGAAGCTGGCCCCGGTGTTGGGGTCTCTGGCCTCGTTGAAGACCCGTACGTAGTTGCGGAAGGCATACCCCAGCAAGCCGGGCGCTGCACTGTCCCAACTGGCCACCCGTCCGCGGCGCTCGAGGCGGTTGGGGTCGAGGGTCGCCGAGTAATACACTTGCCCCCTGGGCGCTTCGATGTCCAGCGGTAAGCGGGGTGCCCGGGGGCCCTGCCCCTCGTAGGCGATGGTAAAGCTGTAGGTGACGATCTGCCCCGGCTGCCCTCCCACCACCGCCGAACGGCGGCCTACCTCCTGCACCTCCGAGACCCTGGCGTACTGCGCCGCCTGCACTTCATCGAAAATGGCCCCCAGGCCCGCTCCAGCCCGCCGGGTCGGCACCGTCACTACGGGGGTCTGTGGCTCCTGGCCATCCTCCACAAAATAGCTGACCTGGAAGGGAATGTTGGCCCCTGGCGCAAACCCCCCCGTCCAGGGGTTGCTCGCACCCAGCTGCCCCAACCGCCAGGCTGCTGCCCAGTTTTTAGGCTGGGTCTGGGCAAAGGAGTAACGGAAGGGCCACTCGAGCGGATTATCCTTCAAGCTGCCCAGATAGGCCACATAAAAGGGCCCAATAAAGAAAACCGCCAGTGCCAGCATGGCCCCATAAACCCAGGCGGCCCGGGCCCAGCGCTGCCGGGCCAGATAGCGCTCGTCCAGCTTGCGCCCCGGTTTCATCACTTGCGCCGCCATAGCTCCTCCTAGTGGGCTTTCTCCGAAATGCCCAGGGCCCGTTGCAAAAGCACAATCGCAAAGGTCAAGGCTGCCAGAATGATGGCTGCTGCCGAAGCCAGCCCCACCCTACCCTCTCCACTAAATACATTGTTGTAGACGTAGTAGGCCAGCACAATGATAGAGTCCAGCGGAGCCGCATCGCCCATCAGGGCTACCTGGTCGAACATCTGCAAGGTGCCAATCAGCGAAAGGGTAATCACCAGAAAAGTCACTGGACGCAGCATGGGCACCGTCACGCTAAAAAACTGCTGCAGGGGCGAGGCCCCATCAATCGCCGCCGCCTCGTAGATGCTTTTGGGAATGTCCTGCAAGCCCGCCAGGAAAATGAGCATCAGGGTAGGAATGGTGGTGAAGGTGTTGAGCATGATAATGCTCCACAGGGGAATGGGCACCCCCAAGAAGCGGTCAGAGTTGGTAAGCCAGGTGAACTCTGGCGGTTGGGCCTCGCGTGGCACCACCACCCCCAAGGCCGCCAGGAGCCAGGTTAGCGCCAGCCCTACCGCTAGCGAAATGGTCGCCAGGGCCGGGTCGGTGAGGGCTACTGGCAGGCCCCGTATGCGCTCCCAGGCCACCTGTACAGCCTGTGCCAGTACAAAGATCGCAACAAAGGTCAGCAGCACCGGGGCCACCGAACCAATCCAGCCAATGAAGGTATTCAGGAAACCCGTTTTCTGAAAGAACCATATCGCAATCACGGTCACGGCTGCCGAAGAGAGTACGCTGGGGATGTAGTACACGGTACGGAAAAAGGTGATGCCCCGCAGGCGCTGGTTGAGGATTGCCGCCATGCTCAAAGCCAGAAAGGTCTGGAGGGTGGTTACGATCAGCATGAAGCTGATAGAGTGGGTCAGGGCCGCAATAAAACGAGGATCCTGAAACAACTGGATAAAGTTCGCAAAGCCCACAATCTGATAGGACTGCCCGATCAGGGTCTTGTCGGTAAAGCTAAAACCCAGGGTACGCACAAAAGCAAATACAAAGAAAACGCCCAGGTGAATCAGGAAAGGAGCCAGGAACAAGAGGGCATAGAGCGCTTCTATTCGTTGCGACCTAAGCATGTATCCCCCTTTTCTAGCGTGGAGCTGAGCACCACAAACCTGTTGCAGCGCTCAGCTCCACACCCTGGGTTGGTTTAGCGCACCAGGCGGTTTAGTTCGGCCTGGGCATCGGCCAGGGCCTGATCAACCGACTTCTTGCCCGTAATCACCGCCAACAAGGCTTCGTTGATGGGGCGCATCCACTCTCCCCCGTCCAGCGAACCAAACTTGAAGGGCAGCACGGCGCCACCCACGCTGGTCGAGCCCTGGAAGACCACCCGGTTCAGCTCATTTTCCTTGCCGGGGCGCTGGAAGATGGGGCTGTTGGCCAGAGCACTGCGGCTGGGCAGGGCCAGGCCACGGGAGAGAATCCAGTTCTGGGCCTCGGGGCTGGTGAGGGCCCGCAGCACCTTGGCGGCGGCCTCCTTGTTGCGCGAGGCGGCGTTCATGCTCCACGAAACGGTGAAGATGAAATTGCCCCGCTGCTTGGTTACCGGGTCGAGGGGAATGAGGGTGGTGCCATAGCGCATGTTGGGGGCCTTGTCGCGCAGGAAGCCCCCAATCCAGGCTCCCTCAATGGCTACGGCAGCCCGCTCGGCTCCGAAGCAGCCGCCCGTCCAACCCTCGCCCAGATCCTGGGCGTACTTACCGGCTCCGTCTTTGACCAGGCTGGTGTACCACTCAAAGGCCCGGCGGAAGTTGGCGTCCAGTACGGTGCGTCCCTGGGCATTGAAGGGCCGCCAGCCGGTAGCGTAGGCAAAAGCGCCAAAGCGGGCATGGTCGGCTACCACGCAGAGCCCTGCCACATCCTTGAGGGCGGCCTGCACCCGCTTGAGCTTGTCCTTGAAGGTGTCCCAGGTGTCGGTCTGGTTGGGGTAGGGCACCTTGGCCTCATCGAAGAGGTCTTTGTTGAACTGCACCGCCAGGGTGTTGAAGTCCTTGGGCAGACCGTACACGTTACCACGCAGGGTGAAGGCGTTAAGCAGGTTGCGGTTGAAGACCGAGAGTTCCTGCTGGGTGAAGTACCGGTTCAAAGGCTCCACCCGTCCCGAGGCAAACAGGGGCTCCGACCAGAAGATGTCCACATAGAACAAGTCTGCAGCGGTGCCTGCCGAAAGCGCGTTCAGAAGCGCAGCGCGGTAATCGCCCTCCACACCCTGGTATTCAGCGCGGATGTTGTCCTTTTGCAGCGCCGGGTTGACCACTTCCCGCACCAGGCTGCTGATAATGGCCGTATCGTTGCCCCCAAAGCCCTGCAACCGTACCACCGTTTGCGCTGAGGCCATGCTCAACGCAGCTAAAGCCAGACCTGCTACCCACCATCGCTTCATGATTACCTCCTCTATTTAGCCCAAAAAAGCCATGTGATAGACCGAATGATGATGTTTCCCTTTCGAGGGGCCTGAGGCCAAGCGGATCCACTCAGGCGGTTTTCACCTCCCGCAGGCTGGTAGTGCCCCGAACCACCAGTTGTACCGGCACCCGCAATCCGTGTGGCGTACCACCGGCCAGCGATTCTTTGAGCAGCCGGACAGCAGCCCCGGCAATCTGCCCGATGTCCTGGCGCACCGTGGTGAGGGACGTGCCAATCTCGGGCAGGTCGTCGAAGCCCACCAGCGAAACGTCTTGGGGAATCCGCAAACCTACGTCTTCCAGAGCCGCTAGAGCACCGACGGCCATCTCGTCGGAGGCGGCGAACAGGCCGGTAAAGCGCAGCCCCTGCTCCCAGGCTTTGCGCAGCACCCGGTAGGCCGTGAGGGTGGAGAAATCGCCATCCAGCACAAGATGCGGCTGAAAGGGGACGTTATAGGCTTCCAGCGCCCTGCGGTAGCCCAGCAAACGCTCGCGCCCCACCTGGTGCTGGGGCTGACCCGTGAGGTGGGCAATCTCGCGGTGGCCGAGCTCGAGCAGGTGCCGGGTGGCCGCATAAGCCCCCCCTTCGTCGTCGGGGGCCACCCAGTAAGCGCCGGGATAGACCCCTATCAGCACATGGGGGGTTTGGGTGTTTTGCAGGGCTTCCAGGCGCGGGTCGTGATCGTGTGCGCCCAGCAGAATGTAGCCCCTTGCGGGGGTCAAGGGCAGACCGGCTGCATCGGTGGGGGTCTCCTCCAGGCGCATGCCCTCGCGCCACAGAGCCTCGGTCAGGTGCTCGAACAGCAAGACAAAATAAGGAATATAGCGGCGTACCCCTGGAGCCAGCAAAATTCCCACCGTGTCGCCCCGCCCGGTAAGCTCGCGGGCAGCCTGCATGGGCACATACCCCAGCCGCTCCATCACCTCGAGTACCCGCTGACGGGTTTGCGGGTGTACCCCAGCCCGCTGGTTCAGCACCCGGCTCACCGTCCCGGTAGAAACCCCTGCCAGGCGGGCAACATCTCCAATGGTGGGCATGCGGCGGTTGTCCATAAGACGCTCTGTAAGCGTTTACAACTTTTGTGTAGCGTAAGTCTAATGGCCTTGTGAAAAACTGTCAAGCCCTAAGGTATTTAGGGGAATAGAAAGCGATTTTTGCACAGATAGCTGCACACCAGCTTATTTTCAAAGCATCACGCGGAGAAATGTAATCGCTTACAAGCTATCGCTGACTTACCATACAACCCCTCCATTGGGTTACTCATATGCACAGGCCCGACATCTCCACACTGATAAGATGGGTTCCAGCATGAAAGGATTGATTCTCGCTGCCGGACGTGGCACCAGGCTACGTCCCCTTACCCACACCCGGCCCAAACCGGTCATTCGGCTCGGTGGCAAACCCATCATTTACTACGCAGTGGAAAACCTCTTCGAAGCCGGCATTACCGAGGTGGGGGTGGTGGTCTCCCCCGATACCCAGGAAGACATTCGGCAAGCCCTCAAGGATTTTCCCGGTGTTCAGATCAACTACATTGTGCAAGAACAGGCCCTGGGTATTGCCCATGCGGTGGGCACCGCCAAAGAATGGTTGGGCCAGAGCCCCTTCGTGCTCTACCTGGGCGACAACCTATTCCAGCGTGGAATCAAGCCTTTTGTCGAGGCTTTCAAGCCCGGTGTGGGGGCGGTGATTGCCCTGGTACGGGTGCCCGATCCCCGGCAGTTTGGGGTAGCCGTGCTGGATCAGGGGCGGATTGTGAAGCTGCTTGAGAAACCCAAAGATCCCCCCTCCGACCTGGCCGTAGCCGGGGTGTATGTATTCAGCCCGGCCATTATGGAGATCATCGCCAACCTCAAACCTAGCGCCCGCGGCGAGTATGAAATCACCGACGCCATCCAGGCCCTGATGGATCAGGGGCATACCGTGCTGGGGCAAGAAATTACCGGCTGGTGGAAAGACACCGGCCGCCCCGCCGACCTGCTGGATGCCAACCGATTGCTCCTGGTAGAACAGAAAAGCCCCACCCCGGTTGTGGAGGGGCACGTACACGACAGTCAGATCACCGGGCGGGTGGTGATCGAGAAAGGGGCAGTGGTTAAGAACAGCACCGTGCTGGGCCCGGTGCACATCGCCCAAAACGCCATGATTGAGGGGGCCTACATCGGCCCTTTTACCTCGGTGGGGCCCAATGCCACCGTGCGGCAAGCCGAGGTGGAGTTTTCCATTCTGGAAGACAGCGCGGTGGTGGAGGACGTGCCCTTGCGCCTGCACGAGTGCATTCTGGGGGTGGGGGCTAGAGTCACCCGTCGCAACGGCCTGCCCAAAGCCCACAAACTGGTGCTGGGCGATTTGAGCAGCCTCGAGCTGGCCTGAGCCTCTTTGCATAATCCTTTTACACAGCCGGGGTATACTCCGGCTGGAGGTATATTATGTGGCCGTTTGGAAAGTCATTGTCCGCTCGAGTTCAGGACGCCATCAACCAGTGGCCCCCGCTCCAGGGGCTGGGGCTCAACATTCAGGAGCAAGGAGGAAATGTTCGTATCACTGGCGCGGTGCCTCGTCAGCCTCACCTTTCTCTGCTGCAGGCCACGGTCGAGGGGGTTAAAGGGGTCAAGTCGGTAGACCTGAGCGGGGTCATCGTGGCCCAGCAGGAGGTTTCTGATGCTGCCATCGCCGCAGAAGAGGAGGTCATCCGCAAGGCCACCGAGGCCAGCAAGCTGGCTAAAAAGGTGCTGGCTACCCTGGAAGCCAACGGCGAGCTCAAGGACGACCCCATCGCGGTCTTGCAAAAGGGCACCGGGGTGGTGCTCAAGGGTGCAGTAGACAGCCAGCACGAGTACAACCTGGCGGTTCAACTGGCCAAGCAAGCCGGGGCCACCGAGGTAGACGCCAGCGAACTGCAAATTGTGGAAGGCGCCAAGGCCAGGTTCGCCGCTGAGCAGGGCGGGGTCAACATCCCCGACGAATGGTACACCGTGCAACCCGGCGATACCCTCTCGGGCATTGCCCTGAAGTTTTATGGCGATGCCTCGAGGGATAGCTACATGAAAATTGCCAAAGCCAACAACATCGCCAACCCCGACCTGATCCGGGTGGGCCAGAAGCTCCAAATCCCCCGGTAAGCCCAAAACACCCAAAGCCCCCGTCTGGGGGCTTTTTTTTCTCCCGCAATGCAGCCTCCTCGAAGCGACGAATGCTTATACCAACTTTACCTGGATAGTTGTCTTTTGAGAGTCTTTCCTAAAACCCCTCATCCTAGGCGAGTCGCTTACGCGATTCTGGTGCAAGCACTTGCAAAGCCGTAACCTGGGCGACACCCCAGACGCAGTCAATGACGTCACGGTCACTGTTCTCATATGCCGGTGGAAGGGGTGTCGCCACCTTCTCCCACAGGGGGAGCAGGCAAGGGGTTCATGTGGATTTGGTATTTCACGAGAACCGCCCTATCGCCCCTCCCGATACCGCCGCAGGTTCTGGATATCCTCTTGTACGAGATCGTCCCGCCAGGCCAGCGATTCCAGGTGGTGGCGCAGCTCGTGTACCAGGGTTTCCCAGATTTCGCCCTCCCAGTCAAAATCGGGGTCTCCGGCAGCCAGCGCTACAAAAGAACCGTAAAAAAGGGCAATGTGCCGACCAATACCGGCATAACCCCCCAGCACCGAAGGGTAGCCGGGGTCGTAGTACTCGCCCAGGCGCAGTAGGTCTGGCTCGTCGGGGTCGGGTTTGAGGTGCTCCAGTACATGAAGGCCGTGCAGGCCGCGCTTGTACTCGACGGGGATTTCCTCCCACAAGCGCTCGGCGGTCTCGACAAAAGCCTCGTAGGTCATGGGGCCCAGTGTGGCACAGATGGGTGAAGATAACCGTGAGGGCAGGATACGCTTTGCACCACGAATGGCCTTGAACAAGCCGGTCTGGCCATCATGGCTTTGAGCCTGGTGGAAATTGCGCTGTGGAACTTTTTGCGGGGGCGTGGCTCCCTCGTTTCTGATGGTGGCCGCAGTAGCAACCGGGGTGATGGAGGCTTTTTTGTATGGCTGGGGCTGATGGGCGGTGTGGCGCGATTGACCCGGCTTTCGCCTGGGTGGTAGGCTAAAGGCCAGTTATGGCCAGGGGGTGGTTTTTTAGGTAGGCCCGCGGGAGATGCAACACTCTCTCGTGGGCGGCCTGTGTGCCGCCCATCGCTTTTGGGTAGACTGGGCGAGGTTTTTTGGGAGGCTGGATGAACATCGAGGCAGCACTGGAGGAGATCGGCAAGGCCCCCACATTGGAGAGCCTGCAGGCCTTGAAGGTACAGTACCTGGGTAAAAATGGCCTGGTCACGCAGGAAATGAAAACCCTGGGTCGGCTCTCGCCCGAGGAACGCCGGGAAAAGGGCCGGGTACTCAACGAGTGGAAAGCGGCTCTGGAAACGGCCCTCGAGGCCCGCGAAGCACAGCTTCGGGAAGAGGCCCTGCAAGCCAGGCTTCTGCAGGAGTCCATAGACGTTTCGCTCCCCGGCTATGCCTTTCCTTCGGGGGGGCTGCACATCACCAGCCTGATTTTGCAGGAGCTGGTGGGCATCTTTCGCAAGCAGGGCTTTAGCGTGGTGGAGGGCCCGGAGGTCGAGAGCGAGTTCTTCAACTTCGACGCCATCAACATGCCCGAGTGGCACCCCGCCCGGGACATGCAGGATACCTTCTGGGTGGAGTTCAAAAATCAACCCGGCTTCACCATCCGGGGCCCTTTCGGCGAGGACGTAACCGGTCTGGGGGGGGCGGTGCTGCGCACCCACACCTCGGGGATGCAGATTCGCTACATGATCCAGCACACCCCGCCCTTCCGGATTGTGGTGCCGGGGCGGGTCTTCCGCTACGAGCAGACCGATGCTTCGCACGAAGCCATGTTCCACCAGCTCGAGGGCCTGGTGGTGGGCGAGGGCATCACCATGGCCGACCTCAAAGGGGCCATCAGCGAGCTGGCCCGGGGGCTGTTTGGCGAGGAGGGCAAGGCCCGCTTCCAGCCGACCTACTTCCCCTTTGTGGAGCCGGGGGTGCAGTTTGCCATGTGGTGGCCGGAGCGGCAAAAGTGGCTCGAGCTCGGTGGGGCGGGCATGGTACACCCCTACTTATTCAAGGCCGTGGACGACTACCGCGAACGGCAGGGCCTGCCCAGGGCTTACGAGGGCATGACCGGCTGGGCCTTCGGGATGGGGGTCGAGCGGCTGGCCTTGCTGCGCTACGGCATTCCGGACATTCGCTACTTCTACCAGAACCGCCTGAGCTTTTTGCGGCAGTTTAGAGGGTAGCCGATGGCCCATAGCGGATAGCTCTTGCTACATGTGACATGAGACCTGCGACACGCTCCACTTCGAAAGAATCCAGGCCAACAAAGCCCAATGTAAGCTGCCTTTGCCAAAAACGAGGTTTCCATGAAAATTGTGTATAGCTGGCTCAAGGAATTTCTGCCCGAGGCGCCTGGAAGCGAACGTCTGGAAGAGCTGCTGGCCGGGCTGGGCCTCGAGACCGAGTCCATCCACAAGCTGACCGCTCCGCACCGCCAGATCGTGTTTGCCAGGGTACTGGCCGCCGAAAACCTGGAAGGCAAGGAGGTGCGCCGGCTCCTGCTGGATATGGGGCGGGAGGTTCAGGTAGTCTCGGGCGCGCCCAACGCCAAAGCCGGGATGGGGGTGGCGCTGGCCCTGCCGGGAGCCCTGCTGCCCGATGGAACCGAGCTGGGCGTGCGGAAAATAGCGGGCCTCGAGTCCTACGGCATGGCCCTCTCGGCCAGGGAGCTGGGGATAGGCGAGTACGCCGGCGGCCTGCTGGAATTCGCCCCCGATGCTTTACCTCCCGGCACCCCTCTGGCCGAGGTCTGGGGCCCTGACGAGGTCATCGAGATCGAGATCACCCCCAACCGCCCGGACTGGCTCTCGGTGTACGGGGTGGCGCGTGACCTGGCTGCTCTGGGCCTGACCCTGGTACGGCCCCAGCCCAGGCCCCGCACCACGCCGCTGGCCCTGCCCTTTGGGGTCTGGATTGAAGATACCGAGGGCTGTGACCGCTTCACCCTGTCCTATGCACGGGGGGTGAAGGTGGGCCCCAGCCCACTGCTGGTGCAGCGCCGCCTGTACGCCGCCGGGATGCGCCCCATCTCCAACGTGGTGGACGCCACCAACTACGCCATGCTCGAGCTGGGCAACCCCATGCACGCCTACGATGCCGCCTTCATCCGCGAAGGGCTGGTGGTGCGCCGGGCCCGCCCCGGCGAAAAGCTGGTCACGCTGGACGGGGTGGAGCGCACCCTGGACGAGCGCGACCTGCTCATTACCGTTAAGGAAGGCCCCCAGACCCGCCCCGCCGGGCTGGCCGGGGTGATGGGCGGGGCCGATGACGAAATCCGCGATACCACCACCGAGGTGGCCCTCGAGGTGGCCCACTTCGACCCCGTGCGGGTGCGCCGCACCGCCAAGCGCCAGGGCCTCAAGACCGAAGCCTCCTACCGCTTCGAGCGCGGCGTGGACCCCAACGGGCCGATTCTGGCTGCCGAGCGCTTCATGGAGCTTCTGCAAGCCTGGGGGGGCGAGGGGGTCGAGGTCGCCCAGGAACGCCTGGATCTCAACCACACCCGGCCCCCCAAGCCCATTGCCTTCCGCCCCGACTATGCCTCGAGGCTCGTAGGCATGAACTACCCCGAAACCACCCAGGCCGAGGTGCTACAGCGCCTGGGCTGCACCGTTCAGCCCACCGCCCAGGCGGGGGTCTGGGCGGTCACGCCCCCCAGTCACCGGGTCGACCTGACCATCGAGGAAGACCTGGTCGAGGAGGTGGCCCGCATCGTGGGCTACGACCAGATTCCCACCACCCTGCCCAGCTTCTTCCCCCACCCCGACAACCTGGGGGTGGACGCCCCCTACGAGGCCACCGAGCGACTCAAGCAGGTGATGGCCGGACTGGGCTTCCAGGAGGTGTTGAACTACGCCTGGTCGTCGCCGCAGGAGTGCGAGCTCATGCGGGCGCCGGCCCCCACGGTGTTCATGCAGAACCCCCAGACCTCAGACCGCACCGCCCTGCGTACCGCCCTCTACCCCGGCCTGCTCAAGAACCTGCAAACGGCCCTGGCCCAGGGCGAGGACGGGCCTTTCTTGCTCTTCGAGGTCGGCAATGTCTTCAACCAGACCGAGACCCCCCGCTTAGCGGCCCTGCTATGCGGCGACCCGGTGCCGGGCCTCTGGCAGAAGGGCCTGGGCGAGGGCTTCTTTGCCCTCAAGGGCTTCCTCGAGACCGCTGCACGCAACCTGGGCAGCCAGGTGCGGGTCGAGCAGGAGGCGGCAGCCTACCTGCACCCCGGCATAAGCGGGGCGGTTTACTGGAATCAGCAGAAAGTGGGTCAGATCGGTGCTCTGCACCCGGCCATTGCCGCAGCCCTCGAGCTGCCACAGGTGTTTTTGCTCGAGCTATCCCTACCCCTGAGCAAAGGCCCCGGCACCTTCACCGATATTGCCAAGTACCCGGCCTCCATGCGCGACCTGGCCGTGGTTGCCCCCGAAAGTACGCCTTATGCTGAGATTGAGCGGATCATCCGCACCCATGCGGGCAGGCACCTGGAAAAGCTGGAAATCTTCGATGTTTACCGGGGCAAGCCGCTTCGGGATGGTGAAAAGAGCCTGGCTTTTCACCTCACCTTCCGCCACCCTGAGCGCACCCTGACCGACCTCGAGACCGATGCCTTCATGCAAAACATCATCGGCGCTCTGGAACAGCAGGGTTTCGCCATCCGCCGCTGACCGCCTCTGCCCCCCACAGGGTGGCCTCTGACGGGCCTAGTTGGCGTAGGGCCCGCCACATCCGCCACTTCAGGCGCAAGCGTTGCCAGCCTCTGGCCTGCGCCAACAAAGGGGCATACTCGGCCTTGATAGCTTCCACGCGGGCTTTCTTCCAGGCCTGGTAGTCAGGGTGGTTCTCGAGGCGATCCCCACCATCGGGTACAAAGCCATACTGCATAAATCTAGGTTAGCAAACTCGAGGGATTTTCGGAAAATACCGGGCCATCACCCAGCGTTAGAAAGCTGTCTGAACGCGTTTCTAACCGCCAGGATTAGCATAAACACCATTGGTTTCATCAGGATCATGCGGGCAACAGGGCTGAAGTGAGCACAACACACCGAGAGTTTGCCAGCGGATGAAGTGATGCCAGCTTTAGGCGTGTAGCCAATTTTCAGCAACGCACAAGGTGGGGGTTAGCGGTAGGAGATCGGTCGTGGGTCTCCAACACCTGTCCCTTACCCCCTGCGCCCTCCCTCACCGCTCCAGTAGTGTGCAAAGTCTTCAAGCAAAAACGATATGAGCCCAAAATAGGGTCAAAGTAGCATCAAAGGATCAGCCTGGGCCGTTATACTTTGGTTTGATGCTAAGCTGGCTCGATTTAATGGCCCTTTTTGTGTTTGCAGCAGCTATTGCGGTCGGCATCCGCCAGGGTGCCCCCTTCGCACTGGCCGTCATACCGGCGTTGGTGTTGTATCTCATCCTGGTTCCATTAGTGGCGCCCTGGGTGCCCGATTTTGCGCTGCCCTTGTTGGCTTTGGTGTTGGGCCTGGGCATGGCCTACGCCACCCACTTCATTCCACTCACCCGTCTGACGCCCACCACCGAGGGGGTCATCGGTGGCATTGGGGGGTTCTTTTGGGGCCTGTTCCTGGCCTTCACCATCTGGGTGAGCTTCCCCAGCGAGTTTGTGGCTTCCACCGGAGCCTTGCGCTACCCTTCCGAACAGATGCCCACCGGCATCAAAGACGGTATCGTGAGCAGTCCCTTTGCCCGCCCCCTGTTCGACTTGGCTTCGGGGAACCCCGTCCTCAAGGCAGCTTTATTGCCGCACGTGAACCATCCCTAGTACCAGATTCGGTTGGTTCGTTACCGAACGGTAACGAACCAACCCGACCGAAGGGAGTGCTCTAGGATTCAAAAAGACAGCCTCTTGGGTATATGGTTTTGTCAACTGTCTTTTTGAATCCGGTATAAAACCCTACTTTCGTCCAAAATCGGCGGGGTTTTCCCCCCAGCTATCGGTCTGCCATTTGAGCAGGGGATTGGGGTAGGTGTGTGATCTTAACCAGGCCTCAGCCCTTGCAATCCGTTCAAACAGTTCGGCATTCTCGGGGGTGCGAATCAGGTGTGTGCGGGCTTTCTTGGCCTTGACCCAGGCAATGGCATTCACCGAGTCGGAGTAAATGGGCCAGGAGTAGCCCTTTTCCTGGCACAACACCAGGGCTTCAACCAGGGCCAAAAACTCCCCCACATTGTTGGTACCCTGGGCAAAGGGCCCCCGGTGAAAAACTTCCTTCCCCGTGGCAGTATCCACACAGCGGTACTCGAGCAGCCCCGGATTGCCGCTGCAAGCCGCATCCACACAGTAGCTGGGGGTGATCGGCGGAGGCGCCTCTAAAAGTCTGTCCTGATTGGCTTTCTGACCTTTGTAGTGGTCGTATTCTCCAGCAAAAGCCCGTCGGGCCTCGTCCAGACTTTCAAAAGCCTTGAACTGGGCCCCTGCATACCCCTTGACCTGGGCCTCAGCTTCGGGCCACGAAGAGAAAATTCCGGTTTTGCGGCCTTTCCAAACCACGTAATACTTGCTTTTACTCTTCCCTTGGGCCATGTCAGGGAGTGTACCGCAAAAGGCTTCCCAGAACTTCACCGCCTAACCGAGCTACCCCGCTACCGAGTTCTTTTTGAGCCGGTCAAAGTACTGCTTACGAAACTTGGCGACCTTTGGGCCGACCACAAATGCACAGTAGGGCTGGTAGGGGTTGCGCTTGAAGTAGTTCTGGTGGTAGTCCTCGGCAGGGTAGAACCTTTCAAAGGCGACCAGCTCGGTCACGATGGGGTTTTCCCAGACCCCCGCCTGGGCCTGCATCACCTCCTCGGCCACCGCTTTTTGCTGGGGCGAGTGGTAGAAAATAACCGAACGATACTGCGGCCCCACATCGTTGCCCTGGCGGTTGGGGGTGGTGGGGTCGTGAATGGTGAAGAAGACTTCCAGGATTTCCCGGTACGAAATCACGCTGGGGTCAAAGGTAATCTGCACGACCTCGGCGTGGCCGGTCTGCTTGCCACAGACCTGCTCGTAGGTGGGGTTGGGTACGTGCCCCCCCGAGTACCCCGAAACCACCTCGGTTACGCCCTTCAGCTCGTCGTAGACTGCCTCCAAACACCAAAAACAACCGCCTCCCAGGGTTGCAACTTCCAGGTTCTGACCCATACCTCCTTATTTTGGCTAAACTTGAAAAGCAAGTTGTAAGGCTATTGACCTTATCGAATTGCGTCTCTCTACCATTGGGAGAGGTGCGACGTACCGGGCACAGGCAAAACCGCGGTGCCGGGTATTTGGGGGAACCGCTCCAAAAAATCGTCTCTTATATCGCTACAATGCCAGCACACTGGCCAGTTCGTGCTTCTTGCGCTCGATATCCTTGCGCTTATCAATGGCCTCCTTAAAAGGCGTGAGGCGAATTTCGCCGTTTACCTCACCAATGGCTACCCCACTGGCCCCGCTCAGCAGCGCTTCTACCGCCGCCGCTCCGAGGCGGCTGGCGAGCACCCGGTCTTTGGCGGTGGGGCTGCCGCCCCGCTGGATGTGGCCCAGCACCGTCACCCGTCCCTCAAAACCGGAGAACTGGCGCACGTCCTTAGCAAGCTGCTCGGCGCCACCTTCGTAGCCGCCCTCCGCCACTACCACAATGGAGGAACGCTTGCCCTTCTCTGCCGATTTGTTGATGATTTCCGCACATTCCTGGGCACTGGTGGGGATTTCAGGAATGACGATCACCTCAGCTCCACCTGCAATGCCTACCTCGAGGGCAATGAAGCCCGCATGCCGCCCCATCACCTCGATGAAGAAGACCCTCGAGTGGCTGGCCGCCGTATCGCGGATGCGGTCAATGGCGTCCAGGGCGGTGTTCACCGCCGTATCGAAACCGATGGTGTAGTCGGTACCGTAGAGGTCGTTGTCTATGGTGCCCGGCACCCCTACCACCGGAAAGTGGTGCTCGGCAATGAGCTTGGTAGCCCCCGTGTAGGTTCCATTGCCGCCAATGGCAATTACCCCGTCAATGCCAGCTTTCTTAAGGTTTTCAGCAGCCCTGGCCCGGCCTTCGGGGGTCATGAACGCTTTGCTGCGAGCGGTGAGCAGAATCGTACCCCCCCGTTGCAGGGTGTTGGCCACATCGCGCGGCCCCATGGGAACAAAATCGCCCTCGATCATGCCCTGGTAGCCGCTGCGAATGCCAATCACTTCCAGGCCGTGGGCTACACCGGTACGCACCACCGCACGAATGGCCGCATTCATGCCGGGGGCATCCCCTCCACTGGTAAAAACCGCAATTCGTTTCATCGAACCAGACTCCACAAGCAAAACTTGCCCACACAAACCCAGGGGCCGCCAGCCAAAAACTGCCTGTTAGTTTACTCAGAAAGGTTCGGTTTGTGTCATCAAGGGGCCCAAAGCCCAAGGCCGAATGCACGCTGGCTTCCGACCTCCTCCCACATGGAGCATCAAGGCATTTGACTAACCATTCACTGGCTTTTTCGTGGCCTCTTGCTTGTGGGCCAGTTCATAGGCCTGGTTGCGGGGAACCCCGGCCTCGGTCAAAGCTTTGACCAGCGCCTTGCCTTTTAGTCCCTGCCCCTTGAGCTGTATCAGCAAATCCTCGGCTTTGGGATTTGAACCCTCGGCCTTTGGCGTCTTTGGCCCCAACACCAGCACAAACTCGCCTCTTGGCTCTTTGAAATACTCGAGCGCATCCGCCAGGCTGCCCCGCCAGATTTCCTCGTGCAACTTGGAAATTTCGCGGGCAATCGCCACCGGATGTTCGGGGCCGTATATTTGGAGCAGGTCTTGCAGGGTATCCCGCAAGCGATGGGGAGCTTCGTAGAGCACCACCGTGCGACTCCAAGCCTGTTCCAGCCGCGCCTTGCGCTCCGAGCGCTTCTGGGGCAAGAACCCCTCGAAGGCAAAACGGGCTGCAGGCAGACCCGAGGCCACCAGGGCCGGAATCAGGGCCGTAGGGCCGGGCAATACCTCCACCTGCCAGCCTTCCTTCAGCGCCAGGGCCACCAGCTCGGCGCCGGGGTCGGAGATACCGGGCGTGCCGGCATCGGTCACGTAGGCCACTTTCTCATAGCCCTCCAGCAGCCGCTTGGCATTACCCACAGTGTGCTGGTCAAGCCGCATCATCGGTTTGGAGATACCCAGGTGCTTGAGCAAAATGCCGGTGCGCCTGGTGTCCTCGCAGGCCACCACTTCGGCTTCCTTGAGCACCCGAATGGCCCGCAAGGTAATGTCCTCGAGGTTGCCAATGGGCGTTGGAACCAACACCAGCCGCATCCCTACAGTCTATATCCCAAACGCGCTACCATTGGGGTATGTTCTCCCGTGGCATCCGACTTCCTTTTTCAATCCTGGGCATCCCGCTCTCGCTCGACCTGAGCTTTCTGATCGTGCTGCCTTTGTTTGCCTTCCTGATTGGCAGCCAGCTTCCAGTCTATTTGCAACTTTTGCAAATCAGTGCGCCACCGGATTTGTTGCAAGGCCCCACCCCCTACCTGCTGGGCCTGCTGGCCGCGGTGGGGCTTTTCCTGAGTGTGCTCATCCATGAGCTGGGTCATGCCCTCACCGCACGGGCCTACGGGGTGCGAACCCGCGAGATTACCCTGTGGCTCCTGGGCGGGGTGGCTCAGCTCGAGCAAATCCCCCGCACCCGTGGCGCCGAGGCCGTCATTGCCATCGCCGGTCCCATTGTGAGCGTGCTGCTCTCGGGCCTGTTTGGTCTGCTGCGCGGACTACTACCCTCTACAGCCACCGAAGGGCAGTTTTTGCTGGGCTACCTCAGCTTCATCAACCTGAGTCTGGCTCTGTTCAACCTGCTTCCGGCCCTGCCGCTCGATGGCGGGCGCATCCTGCGGAGCCTGCTGGCACTTTACCGACCCTATCTCGCGGCCACCCGCACCGCCGTTACGATCAGCAAAATTGTAGCGTTTGGACTTGGTTTGCTCGGCCTGCTGGTGGGCAACCTCTTCATGCTCCTGATTGCGTTCTTTGTCTTCATGGCTGCCAGTGCCGAGGCCGAACAGGCCGTGCTGAGCCGGACCCTCGAGGGTCTGCGGGTGCACGACCTGATGACCCGCGCCGTAAGCACGGTGCCCCCTAACCTGAGCGTGGCCGAGCTCCTGGAAAAAATGATGCAGGAGCGACACGTGGGCTACCCGGTGGTGGAAGAGGGGCGGCTTTTGGGTCTTATAAGCCTGGAAGACCTGCAAGGCGCCTCGCCGCAGACACGGGTGCTCGAGCGCATGCGCCCTCCCTTGCAGGTAGATGAACAAACCGAGGCCCTCACGGCTCTGCAACGTATGGCCGAACAGGGTTTCTCGAGGCTACTCATCACCGACGCTGAAGGCAACCTGGTGGGCATCCTGAGCAAAACCGACCTCTTGCGGGCCCTGCAACTCCGGGCTGCACAGATGAGCTTATCCGACCATCCCAGCCCCCCTCTGGGTAGGGCTTGACAGCTTGGAGGGTAGTCGGTACACTTCTCGTTGCGCTGCCGCGAGGTAGCCAAGCACCTTGACAAAGAAAGATCAGCAGAAACACGTACCAAACGTCGTTTTCTCGGACGTTCTAAACGAGAAAAGACCTTCGACACAGGTCTACTCTGATTCGCCCTATGCGGCGAACACTTTTGGAGAGTTTGATCCTGGCTCAGGGTGAACGCTGGCGGTATGCCTAAGACATGCAAGTCGTACGGACTGTTTCGGCAGTTAGTGGCGGACGGGTGAGTAACACGTAGGTGACCTGCCCCAAAGTCGGGGACAACTAGGAGAAATCTTAGCTAATCCCCGATGTGGACCCACCCCCTGGGGTGTGTCTA